>JBGPGZ010000149.1:0-8811 GCA_041484175.1 Cyclobacteriaceae bacterium
TCACTACCCGGGAAACATATTCCAGCGATTCAATTTCTCAAAATCCATACTCATAAAAGATTTATCGATAAAGGATTCTCTTATTTATATTACGAGCCGAGAACCTTTATTTATCGGAGGCATGCCATGTCTATTGGACCAGTTGGTGCGAAGCGTCAATATCCGGGAATTAACTCTAAATATCAAAAACGATTTATCAACAGTGATTACTTCATTCTCTATTGAAAAAACTGGAACAATATTGGATTTGAGGGTAGTCGAAAGTAGTGGATCTTACGAAATGGAAAAAGAATCGTTGAGACTAGTTTCCACGTTAGCCAATAGTTGGTTGCCAGCATTGCAAAACGGCAACTCAATTCAAGTTGAGTATACAATAGCTGTTGTTGTCGTTCGGGAAATGTCCAGCGGGAGTGAATCATTCAAAGTAAACTTTCGACCCATTATTCGGAAGGGAGCCAACAACTAATTTGATTGTGAAACCGGTCCCTTCAGACTGAAGTTTTCAGAAAACAGCTTCAGGGTCTTGATTTTTTCTGGGGTTGGCTTAGCCGTTTCTATGGAAGTTATTTTTTGCAATATGACCGCGAGTATCAGTCCGAATAAAACAAATGCCACGAACAGGATAAAACCGGGTTGCAGCGACGTTTCGTTGGTGGATATGCTGGCCAGGGATTCGGTCTTCATGTTTAACTGCGACAGCTGACTGTCGAGGATTCCCTTGAATCCAATGTAGGCCATGAATATGGCGATCACGTTTACATCGGCCATGCTCCATTTGCCTGACTTAAATGCAAAAAACCGGATGAATTTATTTTTCCTCATTTTCTCGCTTCCTAACAAATAAAACTCGGTCGATAGTAATTTTCCGATCGGGAAAATGATACTGAAGGTGAGTATGAGAAATCCAACGAGTACGGAATCAAATCTTCCCGTGTCTATCAGAACACCGACCACGTCGACAATACTTTTACTTTGAAAGAAGATGACCTGGTCGTGAAAAGAAATGTTTTCTCCCATCAAAAGAAAAGTCATTTCCTTGATCCGGGCATCTATTTCGATCATGTGTGAGGTGAGCGCTACCGCAAGAACGATAAGAGCCAACGTGACAGAGAGCGCAAAAAGGGGAATATGTAATGCTCGTTGCTTTTTCAGTACCCACCAGAGGAACAGGAATAGCAGCATGGTGCCGAGCACCACATACATATGGAAGTGACACTTTACTTGTAAATTGGCAAGCAGAACTTCACTATCACGGTCGAAGCCTTCCACGTCGGCCGCATTATACCTCGCCAGGATGAGTTTCAAGCGCTTAAAATCAAGCGTGCTGTCATAGGTGATGGAACCAAACTGCTTTAACTTACTTTGGGCCAAGTACTTTAGTTTTTCCCTGTTCTTTGGCTTTTTTAGTTCGGCAATGATGGTTTCTGTAAAGGCCGGTACCTGGGCATGGATCTTATCTGAATTAACCAATGTCTTCACCGCAAATTTCTTGAGCTTTCCTCCAATACTTTTTTGCTTCCGCTCCAGCATGCTGTCCGCCTTGTCGATAATGGCGTGGAGTACATGGGAAACTTCCACTTTTACAGCAGCTTCCTGATCGGCTGAAAACTCAAAATCATCAATGCGATTAGTCACCACTTTTACCAGGTGGTCGCGCCAGGCATTGACCGATAATAAGCCGTAGGTGATGTTATTGAGGATGCTGTAGTCCTTCTTGATCTTCGCACGCTTGGTGGACAGGTGATAGACCTGGTATCCGCTCCACCCGACGTTCACCAGGAGGGTACCGGCAATCAGGACCAGGATTATGCGCTGTAAGAGTACCTTGTTCAAGGGGGAATAGCTTAACTATATCAGTTTGATATACAATCCACATACCTCCCTTAGAACGGTATTGGAGATGGGTTCAGCTTCACAATTGGGGAAAGTTTTGCCCACTTTTATATCCAAAGTCCAAGGTCCAAAGCTCGAGGTTCAATTCATCAGGGGTTAAAAAAGCAACTCAACACAGAGGGAACAGAGGAATGCACACGGAGGGCACAGAGAAAGTCACCTCCTTACTGAGCGGGTGCAATTTTGAGGTTGGCAAAACCTCCGCCGGAACCATTGCCTGCCCAAAAGCCGATCCTCCCTCCCTTGCGATTACTCAACTGTTCAATGATCAGGAATTATGAACTATTTAGTCTTAGCATTTTCGATCATATACTTTGAAAACAGACTTGGGCTGGTTCCGATATAATGAAATCGCTCCGCCCATTCGAGCTTGTAGGGTCTTCCTGATTCCTTGTCGGAAGGGATGCCTCTTAGGCTTTGAGAGTCCATGTCCAGGACCACCTGCCTGATGTAATTCCGGTTGGCTTCCTGATCCGTATTTCCAAGCATGGGCAAATACTTTCCTTCCTTTTCAAGACTACGTCTTATCAGCGAGCCATTTTCTCCGGCCGGCCCCTGGGTTACATTGACCCAGTTGGAATCCACCTTTTGTTCTATGAAGTCGGTGATGTCAACGATGCGATTAACGAGCTGGGGCCCTCTTGCAAAGTAGTATCGTTCCGCAACGGCATGTGGCTTTAACCCGGCTTCAAAATGTTCCGGGTAATCGCGTTCGCCTCCCGCCATCCAACGGGCGGCCTCCACCGCACGCGCCGTAACATAGTGGTCAGGGTTTTCCTCGTATTGACCCCAGGGATCATAGGTAATGATGGTATCGACTTTCAATAACCTGAAAAGAAAGATTAACCGCCCTCTTATATCCTGGATGCTGTAATTGTCAAGCATGTGATTGCGGTAGCCAAGGTCAAAAACCTTCTTCAATCCCAATGCGGTGGCCACGGCCTGGTTGTCGGTGCTGTTGTTCTTAATGACATCGCCAACGGTCTCCCCTTTTCCGGCGTGATCGTCATTGGTGGTCCTGATCAGATATCCTTCATAACCTTCCTTTATTAATTTCGCGATGGTTCCCCCTGCAAACAGGGGCAGGTCATCGCAATGCGGCTGGATGGCGGCGAGCACTTTTCCCTGATGCGGTTTTCCCGGCTGGTATTTTTCAATAACCACATCGTCTGCAATGGTTGCTGCTTGTTGCTGAAAAGGAATTTTCGGTATTTGGCTTGTGAGGGAGACTGCAATTCCCTTGTTTATAAAATCTCTTCGTATCATAAAATAGACTTTAAGCGGTCGTGATTAAAGTTACGTATGGTCACTGGATTTATTCTCGTTGTGTACTTTGTGTATCCTTTGTGACTTTGTAGTTAAAGGCATTTTACCACAGAAATCACTAAGGCTGCACAAAGTCCACAAAGAATATATGCCCCTATCCCCTTTTTAGAAATCTAACAATCCTTTCATTCAGTTCCTTGATATACGAAATACTGGAAGGGTCGGGATTGTAGCTGGCCTTCCGGGCGATGCTGTTTCTTAATACGCCGCGCGCCATTAATAATTCCTTTTCGGCATAGTGATATAACTCCATGTTCTGAAGTGCAAAAAAGATCTGCGGCATCACCTTTTCAAAAAGATCAAACGCCTCATCATCATCCTTGTTCTTTCTCAATAAAAAAACCTTTTGCAGAATGTCTGCTATGGCAAGGCCAGGCATGACACCTACAATCCCAACGGGTATTAGTTCGAGCATGTATAGACCACCCCATCCCTCCAGCACGCCAACCTTGCCCTTCGTCGTTTGAATAATCTCTTCAAATTTGGGGGCGCCCAGCGGCTCTTCCAATTTCAAATACTTAAAGTTGGGGTTCTGGTCAGACAATTCCTTGATAAGTTTGACCGATATGGATGCACCACCCGGATTGAAATCCTGTATCAGCACCGGCGTTTCCGGAATGGATTGAAAAAACGATGATAAAAAATCTTTCAGCGAAGATTCCGGGAGGCCAAAAATCCGGGGCACTGCCAGCGAAATAATATCTGCACCGGCAACGACGTTGGCCCGCGCGAGTTGTTTGGCGATTTTCAGCGAAGGATGGTTGGACTGCGCGACAATTTTTATCCGGCCTTTCGCCTGCCCGACGGCTATCTTGACAACGCGGAGCTTCTCCTCATCGGTTAATTTATAAAACTCACTTGCGTACGCCGGCAGGCACGCGGCCTCTACCTGGCAGGAGACAGCAAATTCAACAAGGTCGCAAAGCGCTTGCTCGTCGATTTCCTCTTGTATTGTAAAAGGAGTTGGTATGATGGGAACAACCCCGGCAAGTGTTTTCATTTCATTCATAGCTTGGTTGCAATGACTAATTCGTCTGCCAGGCGTTTTTGATTACCCGCAGCCAGTTTTTATGAAATATGTTTTCAATGTCCTCCTTGCCGTAACCCCGCTTCGATAATATCCTGTTGTACTTTTGAATATCAGCGATCGTATCCAAATCGCACGGCGATTGCTCTGTTCCAAACAATCCGTCCAGGTCGGTCCCAAAGCCGATATGCAAACTGTTTCCGGCCAGCTGGCAGATGTGATCGAAATGGTCTACCAGTTTTTCAAGATCGATCCCACGTGTTTTAGGATCGTCGCGTCCCATTTTATAATCCGGATACAGCATCCATGCATCCAATGCCCCGCCGATGGCGCCGCCGCGCTCGATGATCAGTTTGATCTGTTCATCCGAAAATTGCCGCTCGCCGTTGACCACCGCACGGCAGTTTTGGTGGCTTGCCCAGACGGAACCCTTGAAAATCTTCATCGCCTCAAAAAACCCTTTGTCTGTTAAATGAGTCAGGTCGAGTATCATATGAAGACGTTCCATTTCACGCAATAATTCTTTCCCTATTTTGGTGATCCCGCTGCCATCGGAATGCGTACCGGCAGCATATCTTCCAGGCCCATAGTGGGAGAGCCCGATCGCGCGCAATCCATTTTCATAATACTTTTCCAGATAGCCAAGATCGACAATGGAGTCGGCACCTTCCAGGCTTAAAATATAACCGACCGGCTTGACCTTATTGGGCGCGGCCTTGCCCTTCCAAAGGCCAACGTGTTTTTGAAGCTGCGGCCAATTTTTTATCTGGACCATTTCCCCCCGCTCTTCCATCACCCGGTACCAGCCCAATTGAGCCTGGCCAAAAGCATACGCCTGCTCCGGGGAGTGCCAGCCCGGCAGGTTCAGCGTAGGCAGGGGATTTCCCTGCTTTGCAAATCGCGAGATGATCGTGGCTACCACCAATCCAACTTGGCCCTTCCGTAACTCGGGTAATGCCACCGTACCATTTCCCCGGTCCGGCGTATCTTTCCACTTCAGGTCAAGTTCTTTCTGCCGGATAGCGTGGACCGGTTTGGTCAAATCACGATTAAGATTGATTGCGTTGGTGGCCAGGTCTAAATGAGTATCGATCGTAAACATAATTATAATTGGTTCCGGATTTAATTTTTTTCTTTTTCAAGCAGCCGCTTCTGGATCAAATCAATCGGATATTTGGCAGAAAGGCGGCTGATGTCAAATGAAAATTCTTCGAAAGCTTTTTCCCATTCTTCGGCTTCTTCTTTTGTGTAATTGTAAAATCCTTTCCCATTGCTGATACCGGTTCCCCCCGATTCTGCGATATCGGATATCAGCTTCGGCACGGCTGTTTGATTATTTAAGGTAGGGAAAAGATCTTTGATCACGTGATAATAGGCCTGCAATCCTGTAAGATCCATATAGCGGAATAAGCCGCAGAAAGGCATCCATTGTCCGCCGTCGTTGCGACAGGCGCGGTCGACATCCTCCACCGTCGCATATCCATTTTCAACAAGGAAAAAGGCCTCCCGGAACATCGCATACATCATCCGGTTGGTTATAAAACCGCGAATGTCTTTTCTCACCAGGGTCGGCTCCTTTCCCCAGCGCGCAGCAGTTTCATACAAAAGTTCTGCTTTCCTGATGTCTGTCACATCGCTGCAAATGATTTCCAGAAACCGGGTGGTGAAGGCAGGTTCCGCCCAGTGCATGCCCAGAAAACGGTCCGGATGCGTTACACAATCCTTGAGAATGGTGATCGGAATAGCCGAGGTATTCGTTGTAAGGATGGCATCCCTTGAAATCCATTTTTCGATTTTTTGAAAAACGGATTTCTTGATTTCCAGATTCTCTGTGACGCATTCCAGGACCAACCCGCAGTTGCGCAAGTCTTCGTATTGATCGGTGAACAATAAATTGTCCTGATAGAAAGAAATATTGCCCGAGGCGAACCCATTCTTGACGCATCCTTCAAGGAAATGCGAAATTCTTTTGGGTGCTCTCACAAGGTCTTCGGGCATCGGTGCCACAGCAACGACCTTATGGCCTGCGATGACGAGGGCCGTAACGATGCTGCTCCCCATCAAGCCCAGACCGACAACCCCTACTTCATGAAATTGGTCCTTTGTTTCCATAGGTTGATTTTGTTACTGAACAATTTCGAATCCGGAGGTCCGCCATTCTTTCTTCCGGTAGCCAATCGTTGCATAAAGCAAGATGAGACCATATAAGCAAAGCAGCAAGCCTACTCCGGCCCTTGCGCCAAACCAGGTGTTCAACTGTGCATACACGATTGGGAATAAGGCATCCCCGGCAATGGCCATAATAAGCATGGCGGCCGCGGTCTTGGTAAATCGGCCCACACCCTGAATGGCAAGGGGCCAGATTGACGGCCAGTTTAATGCATTGCAAAATCCCATCAGTATCATGCACACGACCGCAGTCAGTCCACCGCTCATTAAAGAAACGACCGACAGTCCAATGCCACCCAGCGCGCACATCGCCAACGCCCTGCTTTGCGAAACGTATTTCGGTATAAACAAGATGCCACACAAATACCCGCCCAGCATGGCATAAATAATATAGTCGACAAAGGGCGCGGATTGCTATGTGGTAAATCCCATACTTTGTCCGTAAGGGATGATATAGTAACTGGTGATGCTCTCTAGTCCTTCTGCGCAAAAAAGGGCGAGTACGCCAAGAATCAGATTGGGGTACAACCATAGGCTGGCCTTTGTCTCACCCGAGACATCGACGTTACTCTCCTCTTCATTCACGGCAGGGAGTGGCACCAGCCAGATGATCACGGCGATACCCAATAGAAGAAAGGTCATGATCCAGTAAGGGTTGACCGCCCTTAACGCCATATCGTTGAGGGTCGCAGCTTTTTCGGCGGCCGTCATTTCATGCAGCTTTCGAATGATGGCGTCTGCATTTAACAGTAAAATAGGCCCCAACAGACGCTGACTGCCGATGCCGGCGAGTTTGTTACATACGCCCATAAAACTGTTTCGCTGTGCGGCGCTTTCGATCGGACCAAGAATGGTGATATAGGGATTGACAGCAGTCTGCAATAGTGCCTGCCCTGTTCCCAATACAAACAGCCCGGCAAGAAACAGCCAGTAAGTACGCCCATAGGCAGCCGGAACAAACAAAATTGCACCACAGGCCATGATCAACAGGCCCATGGTGATGCCTTGTTTGAACCCGATTTTCTTTAGCAGCCAGGAAGAAGGCAGGGCCATTACCACATAGGCTATAAAAAATGAAAATGTCACGAGTGTTGTTTGTACGATGCTCAACTCCAACGTTATTTGAAAATACGGTATGAGGATACTGTTGAGCCAGGCGGCAAAACCAAAAACGGCAAACAGCAGGCCGATCATCAACAATGGTAAGAGATATTTTTTCAAGGGTGCCGTTTACAGATTACGAAGTACTTTGTCGGCAACATCAATCGCGGTGTCAATATCATCCTGGCTGTGTATGGAAGACAGGTACCAAAGTCCCCTGCCGATGATCCTAATGCCTTCATCGTGCATGGCAGCGGTAAATTTTCCAAGCTTTGTCTTATCATAGGCCAATACCTCACGGTAGTCTTTCACCTTTTCCAAATCAGTGAACCCCGAATGAAACATAGGGCCAAGGCCCTGTACGAGGAGGTTTTGGCGGTGTCTTGCATTACAGTCCTTCAGTCCAAGCATCAGGCGTTTACCAAGGCGGTATATCTCTTCATACACGCCTTCTACTTCCAGCAGTTCAATCGTAGCGATCGCGGCGGCCACGGAAGGATTGCCGGAATTCATGGTTCCCGCATGAATTACGCTGCCGGTGGCCAAGAGATCCATCCATTCTTTCTTGCCGACAATAGCGGAAATCGGATAGCCGCTTGCCATCGCCTTGGCGAAAATCGAGAGATCGGGTGTTACGCCAAAGTATTGTTGAGCGCCGCCCAGGGAAGTCCGGAAGCCGGTGATCACTTCATCAAATATCAAGGTGATGTGATGACGGTCACAAAGTTTCCGCAGGCCCTGCAGGAATCCATCTTCCGGTAAGATGCATCCGTTGTTGCACATAATGGGTTCAGTGATGATGGCCGCAAGTTCTTGGTTTCTTGCCGCGACAACTTTTTCAAGCAAGGCGAGATCGTTCCAGGGCAAAATGATAAATTCCTCCTCCACCCTTTCGGGTAGCCCGGCCGTCCAGGGAAATACCGTAGGGTTTTCGCGTTCTCCCAATGCCTGCACAGAAGGTGTTGACAAACCCCAGGCCACATTATCCAGCCATCCATGATAATGTCCTTCGAAGCGGAGAAATTTCTTTTTGCCAGTTTTGGCCCGGGCCAATCGAAATGCCGTTTGGACCGCTTCAGATCCGTCGAGGCAAAACCGCATCAATTCTGCCGAGGGAATATGTTTTTGCAGTTTTTCAGCGAGTTCAATTTCCAATATATGCTGACCGGCAAATAACTGCCCTTTTTCCGAATACTCTTTTACACGTTGCAGTACGTGGGGGTGTGAATGGCCGACGATGAGCGGCCCCTGGCTTAGTGTAAAATCGAGATACTCATTTCCATCGGAATCGTAGA
>JBGPGZ010000150.1:0-8805 GCA_041484175.1 Cyclobacteriaceae bacterium
GATAGATCAGGATTTTTGGCTTTTACGGAGAAAGCGTAAGACACCTGGGCATTGAAGCTTCCCCGCCGATTATTCAATCACCAAGTCAATAAACTACCCAATCATCAAATGATTTGTAGTCCCGACAGGAATCCCAGGCTGAACGTACAAGTGTTATGTTGATTTTCAAGATCAGTTATGTTCAGTACGGGCAGGGAGCCTGTATCAAAAGTTTCCACCCACGCCAAAGCTTATTTATTCCTTTCTATAAATTGGGCCAGTTTCGGCAACTGTAAAATCAAGGACGCGGGTACCTGCGAAATTGAAATAGCCTTGCTTCGTGACGGCTCCAGTATTGCAATGCCTTCCATATCATTCCGTTTCGAGAGGTAAATCGAAACAAGGTCAAAGGCATTAAAGTTTTCATCGAGCATATTGAGACCAGCCGCAAATCTTTCCTGAATGGTCATTTCATCTACAAAATGCCCTCCCTTTGCTACGCGGTCCTTTACACGTTCTATGGCCATCGATGGGCTTTCCAAAGCAATAAAAATAAGTTCAACATGATAACGCTTGGATCGAAACATCTCAACTACGGAGAGAACATCTTTCGTGTGGAAGTTTGTTTCAAACGCGAAGTTTTGTTTTTTGTCTAAGGCAACCGCTCTCCTTTCCATGTATGATTTTTGAGCGCGCTCGAATGCACCTTGCTCGATATAAGGATCAAAATTGAACTCAGACCAGATTGTGTAGAATTCTTTATCGAAGTCAAAAGCCTCAATTCCGAAATCTGATAGAAGTTCTTTGCTGTGGGTGGACTTTCCAGCTCCATTCGGGCCGGCAACAACGGTTAGAACTGGCAATCAGCTTCCTTCCTTGAATTCTTAACAGGTTGTACAGACAGGGAAATCTTATCAATTACCGATTTGGGAGTCGGCTTAATTTTGCGCGCTGTCTCTTGCATTGTTTTCAGGCGCTTGAGATAAATTTCCCTTGAAGACATAGGTCAAAGATAGGAAACAAATAATTGACGATCAATGAGAGAACCAGAGAAGCTGGTTCGGAAAACCAGATCATTTGACACGATTTGATAGTAAAAATAGGTATTTAGCTTATTTGGTTGAATTTGGTTGTATTTAGTTGTAGCCCCGACAGGAATCGAACCTGTATCAAAAGTTTAGGAAACTTCTATTCTATCCATTGAACTACGGGGCCATAAGATCCTCTATTCTATCCCCGCCCGAACGTACCGCAACTTTCTTATACAACTTGACCTAGTTCCGCTCGGTACGGGCGGGCATTGAACTACGGGGCCATCCTGCGCCAAAGTTTCGGATAGCAAGCCATCTTCTTTCGCGAAGGCTTCGGAAGGCACGCCATCCTTCGCAAAGGCTACGGATGACAAGCCTTCCTTGGATCAGGCCGGCAAAGTTAGAAAAATATTTTGCTTCGCGAGACTTCTCCGCAATTGTTCGTGTTAAAATTCACCGCCGTTAATTGATAGAAATCTTAAAATTATCTCACCAGCTGAACCCACCCCTTCACCTTGCCGGTTGTCCCATTCTTCCCTTCAAATTGAATTAGATAGTAATAGACCGATGCATCACTGCTTCCCCCATCCCATCCTGCCGCAGGATCTTGTGACCGATACACTTCTTGGCCCCAGCGATTAACGATTAGCAAAGAAGCGGTTTGGATGTTGAGAAAAGTGATCGGTACAAACACCGGATTAAATGTATCTCCGTTTGGGGTAAAGGCATCAGGCATTTCAATAACCGGGTCAGGAAAGATCTCGTAGACCTTGTCGACCGACAACGCACTCGGGCATCCGTTGATCGTAACCTGAACGGTATATACACCCGGAATGGTGGGGGCAAACGTTGAACCCGTTGCGTCGGCGATCGGAGCTCCGTCCAGGAACCATTGATTCCCTTCCTCGGCGCTGGAGTGAAAAGTCACCGCATTACCAGGGGCTTTGCTGACAGTAATGACGGGTTGGGGCGGGGAAATGCAATAGGTCCAAACACCGCTCAATAAACTTCCCGCAAAGAGCCGGCCCCTGGATATTGCCAGGGACTGAACACTTCTCACCTGAAAGTCTTTGTCCAGGGACGTCCAGGTGCGGCCGTTGTCGCTGGAGAGTGAAACGCCTTCGTTGGTTCCGGCGAAAATATTCGAGCCGTCAACAAGCAGGGCATAACCAGTTTCATTGGAAAGCCCTGCGGCCCAACTGCTCCCGGAGTCATTGGAAATGAAGACCCCGCCACCGACCCCGGCGATGAGCGTGTTTCCAGAAGCAGCAAGTGAGTATACCGGCGTGTTTGGCAATCCTGAGTTTGCCAGGGTCCAGCTGGCGCCGTTATCCGTACTGAGAAAGACTCCCTGAAATGTCCCGGCAAAAATATTCTTGCCGCTCACAAGAAGGCTGTACACTGTATTATTTGTCATTCCTGTAGCAGTCCAGCTGGAACCATTATCTGTCGACTTGATAATCCCGCTGACCTCCAATCCGGCAAACATAGTAGTACCGCTGAAAGCAAAACATTCTACCCAGGGACCGGACGCTGGTATGTCCAGATGGGTCCAGGTGTTCCCGTTATCGGTCGAACGAGAGACTCCGAAATACGATCCGGCAAAAATGCTATTGCCGTTTACGGCAAGTGCGAGAATGGTTGTATTTAAATCATGCGTGAAGAAATCAAGGTTCAACTGTGTCCAATGATTACCCTGATCGGTGGAAGCAAAGACACCATCTCCCAGAGTACCTGCGAACAGGATATTCTCTTTGGCAGCCAGTGACTTAACATATGTATTATTCAATTCATTGTTCACTTGCGTCCAACTGTTTCCCGCGTCCGAAGAAAGGAAAATACCGCCTCCGCTAGTTCCGGCGAAAATATTGTTTCCGTTTACAAAAAGGGTTAGAACACACGTATTGATCAGACCGGTCTTAAGCTGAGTCCAGTTGTCGCCGTCGTCCGACGAGCGAAAAACGCCGCTACACATTGTCGAAGCGAATAGATCGCCGCCACTGACTACGATGGAGTGAATCCCGGGAGCCGTATTGGTCAGGCCATTATTGGCGGTTGACCAACTATCGCCATCATCGGTCGAACGGTACATTCCACCAAGAGCGCCAACCAGGAGGGTATTCCCGCTCACGGCGATATCATACACCCTGGGATCGCTGGTAGCGGAATAGTCAATGCCATTATTCAAAGGAATCCAACTGCTGCCATGATCAGCGGATCGAAATATGCTGCCGTTGGTTCCGGCAAACAGGTAATGCCCTTCAAAAGCAAGAGAAAAGACCTCAAGGTTAGTCAGGCCATTGTTTACTTCCGACCAGGTAGTGCCATTGTCCGCGGAACGAAACACACCCCCCAGGTATGTACCGGCAAACAAGGTATCACCATGGACAGCCAGTGATAGAATTTCGAAGTTAGGCCCCAGGTTTGTCCATGAATTCCCGGTGTCCGTTGACCGGTAGACGCCGCCGTTGCTTCCGGCAAACACCGTGTTGCCATTCACAGCAAAGGATTGTATCCCTGTTCTGATCCGGCCCGAAGGAGTCCAGTGGCCGCCATTGTCGGAAGAAAGGAAAACGCCTTCGCCATTGGTGCCAGCAAAAATAGTGTCGCCGATGGCGGTGATAGCCAGGATTTCTCCTCCATAAGGCCCGTGGGTTTGAATCCATTGGGCATAGGTCGGATTGAAGGCTAGGCCGAATGCTGCAATGGCGAAGGCAAGTCTCATCAGGAAAAGAATGGACAAAGAAAGGGAATTTTCAGAATTACAGATGTCCGGAATGCGGGAAGAGCGGAAATATCGAAGAGTGAAATGTGTTTGATCCTGATAGAGATCAACTTCGCCGCATTCGACCCCTGAGAATGTCGTCTTCACACCGCGTCAATCTCGAAAGGAGAAGGTAGATTTGTTCAACATTAATAACTAAAACGATGGCAAAGACAATGAACAATGTCTCCGCGGGAAACATGGATGAATACATCGCCGGGTTTCCAAAAGACATTCAGAAGATGTTGGAACAAGTAAGGGCGGCCATCCGAAAGGCAGCGCCCGAAGCTGAAGAGACAATCAAATATGCCATACCAACCTTTACCCTTCAGGGTAATCTGGTTTCTTTTGGTGCTTTCAAAAACCACATCGGACTCTACCCTGTACCAAGAGGAGTTGAGGCCTTCAAAAAGGAGCTCTCCGCTTATGATGGAGCAAAGGCTACTGCAAGATTTCCAATAGACAGCCCCCTTCCCTTAGCCTTGATAAGCAAAATCGTAAAGTTCAGGGTGAAGAAAAACCTGGAAAAGGCAAAAGCAAAAAAGAAGAAATAGATTCAAATCGTTGATTTCACACGGCCGAATCCGATTTCAGATATCAATCAACCGTAAAAGGTCAGGTTTTCCGTGCTCCCTGGTTTGTAAACTCCACCCTAATTCCATTCTAATTTTCAGAACGGGAATTGTTTAAAAGGAACCGATGTTATAACTTTGTGTTATAACATTTGATACATGACGACCACCACCAAAATCCGGGCTGTAGGTAATTCCAAAGGAGTGATTCTTCCAAAAAAGTACCTCGACCAATGCGGAATCCAGGACAGGGTCGACATTACCATCAAAGACAACATCATCACCATTGGTGCGGCGAAAAATGTCGCGAAAAAGAAATGGGCGGATTTCAAACAACGCAACAAAAAAGAAAAAATCACGCTTGTTCGCAATAAGTTTGATGAAAAAGATTGGACATGGTAAAACCGTTTAATGTTCATTTTGTAAGCCTGGATCGTACGGTAGGTTCAGAAATGAAAAAGGAAAGAAGGTGCCTGATCCTTTCGCCGGCAGAAATGAATGCCGTATTAGGAACCGCTATTATCGCTCCTCTTACAACAACGTTGCGCGGTTTCCCCTCCCGCATTGAGATCCGGTTCGAAAATAAGTTTTGCGAAATATGCCTGGATCAAATGAGGGCGGTGGACGAAAGCAGAATTCAGAAAGAAAGCCGTGGAAGAATACCTTCAGGAGACATTGAAAGGGTCAAGGGAAGATTGATCGAAATGTTTGAATTGTAGTGCTTTCTACTTTATGGTAAAGTAAAAATCACCCGTTAAAGAATTATTTTCCCACGGAACTTGCTTTCCGGCTGACTCCGTCGAAACGTCAATCCTCACCCTCTTGAAAACTTCTTCCAGGGTGAGTTCAGGGTGATTGATGTATTTCAATAACTTGGAAGTGTACAATCCATTTCTTCCTTCGCCATCCGAAGCGACAGAACCGGGCGCCGTGGCAAAAGCAATAATAGATCCTTGTTTTGCTCCCTTCGGCGGATCCATCCGCGTGATGCCCTTTTCATCACCACGGGAAAAACTCCGGAATGGATTGTTGCGGCACGCATCGAGGATGATGACGTTGATCCGGTTATCGGAAAACTCCATCACCCTTAATACGGAATTGGCATTGATGCACTCTTCCTCCACCTCCGCTTTCATTTGGATGTCGGCGTCAATAGGAACCAGGTAATTCGAACCGTCGACCTGGATGCCATGACCGGAATAGTAAAACAAACCGACGCCCCCCTGGGCGATCTCCGTTCCGAATTCCCGAATGCCATTGCGCATCTCCAGTTTCGATGCGTTTTGCTTGAGAATAACCTTGAAACCTTTTCCGCTCAGGGCGGCGGCAATGTCCAGCGCGTCATTGACAGCATTTTTCAACGGACCCGTCTTGTACGATTCGTTGCCAATAATCAAGGCCGTTTTTCTTTCGTTCTTGTAGAATTCGACATTCGTTGTTACCGACAGCGTCGATACCACCGAATCCCGCGTTGGCTGAATGTTAAAAGCGCTCGTTTTGCTATACGCCCGGATAATTTGCTGACCCTGGGTGCAAGCGTAAACGATAATCAGAAGAGCGGTTATAATGCTGCGCATGGAGATTTCATTGACTGGGCATGTTGAATCCGCGGTTTCCCGTACGAAAATTAATCATTTCACTCATCCCCCGCTCCATAAATTTTATATTAACTTTCAGGTCATGAAATTGCTGCTCCTCATCGCGATTTTCCCCTTCTTTTCGGCTGCGACCCAGGCTCAGCAAATCACCGATGTAACGCAACAAGTGGTGGGTGACAAAGTCATTATTAAGTATAATCTGCTGGAGGCTAAAGATGACCAGGCCTTCGATGTGTCAGTCTATAGTTCGCAGGATAATTTCGCGAAATCGTTACACAATGTAAGCGGGAACGGAATAGGCGAAAATGTTTCTGCCGGCGGTGATCGTACCGTAATCTGGGACGTGTTGCGCGACGTTCCCAAACTGGTGGGTGATTACAATTTCGAAGTGCGCGCGTTGGTAAGACCTAAAACTTTCTCGAAAGATCCTTCCGCAAGCCGGACCGTGGTGATCAGCAACAAAGAGGAAGCGTTTCCGGAAATATCCAACACGATTACCAATTATATCAATGAGGCAAAGGATCTGAAAGATGCATTTCAGTTCTCCGCAGAACAGGCACTCGAAAGCCGGCAAGCCTTAAAAAGCTTAAGCGAAGCAGTCGATCAGTATAGCCTGGCTTATGAGAAATTAAATAAAGAGCGGTTCACCTATGAAAAATACGTAGACAGTTACTGGAAGAAGGATATCCTCACCCTGGAGTTCAAAAATCTCATGGACTATGCGATTGGTGATTTGCATAGCGTAAATATTTTAACACTTAGTCAAAAAATAAGAGTGATGAACGACCTTTATCAGGGTCACATAAAAGGTGCAAGAAGGATAAACGATACAAAGAAAGAATTGACAAAAGACATCTCGCTGGAAGTTATCCAGTTGGATAAGCGACTTCAGGAATTGGAACGAAGGTCTAACAGGGTGTTGTATAGCCTTGGGCAGGATTAATCGGTGATCGGTAATCGGTAATCGGTGATCGGTAATCGGTGATCGGTGGGTTAATCCTGGAAATGCTTTAATCCTGACCATCCTGATCAATTCTTGAATAAAGTTTCGCATACCGACCTACCGAATACTGAATACCAAAAGACTGACTATCAGAATTCAATAGTCGAAAGTACTCATGAAGAAATTAATAAACCCACTTGTATTAGTGGTTCTGCTACTGGGTCTTCTCACGCTTTCCACTTGCAAGAAGGACCAACTTGACAAACCCACCATCACGACCCTGACGCCGTCCTCCGGTCATGAAGGAGATGCGGTGACGATTTCCGGAACGTTCCTTGGATCAACCAAGAAAGTAATGTTCGGTTCCATCGATGGTGTGGTGATTGATCCAAAGGGTGGAGAAGTGACCACACAAGTGCCCCCCAATTTACCGCTAGGAAAGGTCGACGTTTTGGTTCAGTCGGATGGGGGTACATCCAACGCGCTTAGCTTTACAGTGATCCCTCATACCCCCGAAGTCACTTCTATCAATCCCGTCGGAGGCAGTGCGGGAATGACCGTGGCGATCACGGGAAAATTCTTCACAACTGCAAAAGAAGTTGCCTTCGGTGCCACCAAGGTGACAACGCTGGATTCAAAATCTGAAACTCAAGTTTCTCTAAAGGTCCCGGATGGCCTTGCGCTCGGCGCAACCGATGTCACTGTCACCTCGGACGGTGGTACTTCCAATAAGATTTCATTCACCGTCCTGGCGAAGCCAACAATCACGGGATTCACACCGCAAGCGGGCCCGGCCGGAACGCACGTTATTATCACAGGAGCCAGTCTGGAAGAGACCACTCACATTTTCTTCGGTACAACGGAAGGCACCTTTATTATAATGAGTGCCACACAACTCGACGCGGTTGTACCTGCATCGGCAACTTCGGGAAAGATCAAAGTCGTTACCCCAGGCGGCGAAGCCCTGAGCGCCAACGATTTTATCGCCAAAGGCGCACCGTTGATTACCTCATTTTCACCGGCGGGTGGGATTGCCGGAGTGGAGGTAACGATCACAGGCCAGAACTTCTCAGCGCCCGGGGCCGCGGTCAAGTTTGGGGTCAACCCAGCGATCACCATCACTGTAAACAGCGACACGGAAATTAAGGCGACTGTTCCTGCTGGCACGGTAACCGGAAAGATCTCGGTTACAACGGCCGCCGGTACGGGGACAAGCGCGAATGACTTCACCGTGTCCACCGCGCCGATCGTCGTCAGCTTTACACCCACTTCAGGACCGGTAGGAGCTACGGTGACGATCACGGGCGTCAATTTTTCCAACACTTCTTCGGTGAAATTCAACACAACAGAAGCCGGCGCAGGGAATTTCACTGTCAATTCCGCTACACAGATTACCGCGAAAGTTCCGGCCGGCGCCACCAATGGTGTCATCACGGTTACAACTCCCCTGGGGACAGGGTCCAGCTCAACTTCGTTTACTATTCAGGACCCACCCACGGTTACAGGCTTCACACCGGCTTCAGGACTGGTAGGATCTGATGTGACGATTACCGGCACCAATTTCATCAATGTATCATCGGTGAAATTCAACACTACAGAAGCGGGTGCTGGGAATTTTACGGTTAATTCCGCTACGCAGATTACTGCCAAGGTTCCGGCCGGTGCAGCAAACGGCGTTATCACGGTTACAACTCCTGCGGGTTCGGGCTCCAGCTCGGCATCTTTTACAATTGTTGGCGCACCGACGGTCACCAGCTTTACACCAACATCGGGGGTGATCGGTGCCACCGTCACCATTGCCGGAACCAATTTTACCAACGCATCATCCGTAAAATTCAACACAACAGAAGTAGGAGGTGCAAATTTCATGGTCAATTCCGCCATTCAGATTACCGCAACGATACCGGTCGGCGCGTCA
>JBGPGZ010000151.1:0-8804 GCA_041484175.1 Cyclobacteriaceae bacterium
CGTTTTCATATCCCTTGAATTCCAGTTTCTTCTGGCATACGTTAATGACTTCAACGGCTTTGTCGCGGAATGAACTCTCAGCGTGTGTGTTCAGAAAATTTTGCATTGCCTCCATGGCTTCGATGCTGCTCTTTTGATCCAGGTTTGAATCCGGTGAGGAGATAAACAGTGAATAAGCATACATGAATTGTGCTTCATCCCGCAAGGAACTGCGGCCATAGGTCTCGTAAAAGGTCTTGAATTGATTGCTGGCGAGCAGGTAGGTCTTTTCGTAGTACTGGCAATACGCCAGGTAGAACTCTACCTTTTCTCCTTCTGGCAACCCGCGCACGATAGCCTGGATCTGCTCAAACAAAATAGCAGTGTGGTAGTAGTCCTTTTTGTTATAGTAGTTCAATCCTGCCTCGTACTTTACCCTCCAATCCTCGCTTTTTTCAATCTTCCTGAACTGTCCGCAGGAGACAGAAAGGAAAAGGGCCAAAATCGCAAAAAAACCATGAAAGACGCTGATTCTCATTCCGCTGCGGTCAAATCTCAATTACCCGTTTTTTAGGCCTGCAAATATACAACGCCGCATGCAAATAACAATTTTATGATCTCTCGCTTGATTTTGGTCAAAAATAACCGGGTGGCTATTTTCTAACGATCAGTTTGCGTGTAAATACGCCCTCGTTGTTCAGGTACACCGTATAAAAATAAACTCCCGCAGGCAAATCTTCGGCTTGAATCTTGACCTTGTTTTCCGCATACGGCAATTCATAATCCCCCATCGATTTCCCGAGGATATTGTGGATTACGACCTTTGCTTTAAGCAATTCGTTGTGAAGACTGTAATCGATCGAGGCTTGATCCGTAACAGGGTTTGGATAAACATCGTGAATAGTGATGTCCTTTGAATGAAAGACCAGCGCCTTGGCGCTCCGGTCATCGATGGTGATGGCGACAGGGTGTTCAATAGTCTGATGCAAGATTCCCTGCGGAAAGATCTCAAACTTAATATTGTGCTGGCCGATGAGAAGCCCCGTTTCAAGCGTAAAATAAAGATTTTGAAGCGTCTCGCCGGGTTCGATCTTTTTTGAGAACTCTTCGGTATCTGCTTCCAGGCAGTTCTTATCAAGACAAAAATACCCTTTTTGAGTGCTATTGAGATCGTCCTGGACCTTCCGGAATATGTAGAACTGGGCTTTGTCTGTATTGTTCCTGATCCGGAGCGGGATTCGCAAAGTCTGACTTACTCCGGTTTGGTATGTGTCCTGCCGGTCAAGGAGTTCAAAGGTCTGCGCAAATCCACTGGCGCTGCCTGTAATTGTCAACCCTAAGATTATCCAAGCCTTCATAGGGACACACTAATTCAAGTGAAAATATACAGGAAAATAGGGGGGGGCACAAGTGAATTGTGAATTAATTTCAGGGAGGAAACAATTTCAGGGGTTGACTGGCGTTGCAGGACGGCCGTTTTTCACCACGACGTCTTCCTTTTTTGGACGCTCGGGTCCTCGCCAGGTAAACCCTTTCAACTTTTGAACGCCGTCCTGCCATTCGTGCGGTGGAATAAAGGATGCATCCGGCTTGACATAAAAACTGATGTTGTTCACCTTGCCATTCTTGAAATTGATCCGCATGTTGCTGCAGATGATTTTGTTCAAACCCATCGTCTCCGTCGTCTTCGTCTCCGTCTCTGTCGTCTTCGTCTCCGTGCTGTCGACTTTTCCCTTTTTCTCCTCCAGCGCGAAATAAATACTTTCTCCATTGCCCTCCACCACCACATGGTGAATTGTCTTTCCATCAAAGTTGGCCGTCATCTTCCGGCCCTTGATCTGGTTAAAGTTGAGGAGGGAATCCTGGGAGACAACAAATGAATTCGCCACCAGATAAATCTTGTCGATTTTCTTTTGCCGGAGGAGGATGCGGATAGAATCGGCCGTCATTTGGTTTTCAGCAGTCCACAATACGGGATCCCTGTAGAAATGAATGGTTGAATCAGGGGCAATGTAGGCCAATGAATCGGCCACGCCCTGCAAATCTGTCTTGAAAATCCTGACATGGTGATAGGCCAACAGGCGCTTTTTTTTCGGGTCCTTATTGTCAATTGAAACCAGGGTGTCTGCACGGATAAAAAGCGTGTCGTGATCGTCTTCCGTGATCTTGGCAAGATAGGAGTGGCCATAGACCTTTGAGATCCCCCGAATTTTGTCGTAATAACTCTCATCACCATAGATGATCATATTTTCCTCCTTCGACGTCATGACGACATGGTCCTGCGCCTTGTAGTATTTCTTCCGGTCATTGATAAAATAGCGATCCCCTCTGATTTTGTACGAGGGTGTTTCTATTTGTCCCTGGTTGAGGTTAGAAAGTTTTTTGTTGGTGTCGTAAAACCCGTTTTGATAAACCGCGACACCCCCCTCTTTGTCTTTGACTGTGGTGGAATCCTTGAAGTAAATGATCTTGGTTTTGGAATTATATTGAAGGGTATCCGAATTGAGCGTGTAATCCGGATTTACCCCAACGACGTTGGTCTTGAAAGATGCCAGGTTCGTATGGAGATCATAGTAGCCTTTTTTGCTGGTAAGAGTATTGGTGGTATCCACTAGTTTTCCTCCGTTAAAATAGCGGGCTACATTCTTTAGCCGGTCGTAATCCAGGAAATCGGTATACAGGGTAGCAATGCCGAGTTTGGTGAAGACAACCTTCTTCCGGAGGTGAGCAATTTTCTTGTTTCCGTCGTAGGTAAGATCGACGGATGTGCAATCAACGGAATCGCCTTCCGTAATGTGTACATGGCCAAAGGCCTCTACCCGGTTTTGTGATTTGAAGAAATGGGCCGAGTCGCAATAGATCGTTGTTTTGTTTTGTATCATGATCACATCACCGATCAGCCGGTCATAACGCTCGCCGTCCTTCACGCTTCCGATCAGGGTATTTGCATTTTTGAGCTTTACCTTTTTCTGGGCAAAGGCAGAGACGGAGACCAGGAGAAATAGTATGATGGTTATCGAGCGCATTCGGTGATTACAAAATTAAGATTAATTTGCGATAGCGCACCCTTCATCATCCTCGTTACCCCCGATGAAGGCCGTGTTGACTGACGGAGGTGAACAGCAATTATTGTAATTTCGCAGGCATGCTGAAGCGATTTCATAATCAACTCGAAGCCCTTGGTTGTACGGGAAAGAAGATCCTTGTGGCCGTAAGCGGAGGGCTTGACTCGGTGGTTCTGCTCGACTTACTCCTGATGGCAGATTGCACCGTCGGCGTGGCACATGCCAATTTTCAATTGAGAGGCGGGGAGTCATTGGACGATGAGGCATTTGTCAGGGAGTTGGCGATGCAACGGAAGGTCCCGTTTCATACAAGCCTGTTTGAAACCAATAATGATGCCATCAAAATGGGTGTGAGCGTCCAGATGGCTGCCCGGCAACTGCGTTACGCGTGGTTCGATCGGATAATGGATCAGGAGGATTATGACTTTGTCGCAACCGCCCACCATCTCAATGATAACCTTGAAACGGTTCTTCTTAATTTCGTCCGGGGCACGGGGCTGAGTGGCCTGCAAGGCATTCCAATCAAAAACGGTAGGATTGTCCGTCCATTATTACAATTCACACGAGCGGAGATTAAGACCTATGCGACCGACCATCGGTTAACCTGGCGTGAGGATTCGAGCAATGCCAAGAATGACTATAGCCGGAATTTTATCAGACACCATATAGTGCCCTCGCTAAAGGAACTGAATCCTTCGTTGGAAGAAACGTTTGCAAGAAATACGGAACGGCTGCAGGCTTCCCATGAGTTGGCCAGGCATGAGTTGGAAAGGCTGAGGCAAACTTATGTTCTGCAACAAGGCCGGCAGGTAAAAATTTCAAAGTCGATCACCGGACTATTTAAACATCCTGCACCTGTATTGTTGGAATTGATAAAGGAATATGATTTTAATCTGGATCAGAGCATGGAAATTGTGCTGGCATTGCACGGCCAGCCCGGCAAACAGTTTCTGTCACCCACACACCGGTTGGTCATCGACCGTGAACATCTGATTATCTGCACTCATCAAGACGAATGGAAGGAAGTGTTGATCGAGGAGGGACAGCGGCATGCCTCGCTGGGACATTGGGTTCTGGAGATGGAGAATTCAACAAAGGCTGAAGTACAATCAAACAATCTGCAAGCCATTTTGCCCGGCGACAAACTTCATTTTCCGCTGCTATGGAGAAAATGGAAACATGGTGACTTCTTTTTTCCTATGGGTATGGATCATAAAAAGAAGCTGAGCGACTTTCTGGTTGACTCCAAGATTTCGCTGACAGAAAAGGAAGCGGTTACCGTGCTGGAGTCGGCGGGAGAAATAGTCTGGGTGGTCGGATACCGGATTGATAACCGGTTTAAGATCATAGAGGAAGCAAAGAAAGTTGTGGTCTTTAAGTTAAAGACTAATTCTCAGGATAAACTTTGATCCGATATTCATCCTCATGCCAAAAAAAACAATTAAGAATTACCGGGAAACGTAACTACAAATGTATGATATTCCGTTCCTACGGAACTTGATAGGCTTGACTATTCGTGGTTACCAATATTTCGTTCCTACGGAACTGAATACAATTGCGGGGGAATGGGACAATTAGGATTACAAATAGTTACAAATTACGAATTACGCATTACGCATTTAGCCCGAACCAACTACCATACAAACTACCAATTACCAATTACTAATGACTAATAATGACTAATGACCAATCAGATATTCATTCTCTTTAATTCCCTTACTGCATAATCACAGGCCCGCGCTGTCATGGCCATGTACGTCAGTGATGGATTTACGCATGATGAAGAGGTCATGAACGAGCCATCGGTGATAAAGACATTCGGCACTTCGTGCATTTGATTAAATCCGTTCAACACAGAAGTCTTCGGATCCCTCCCCATCCTGGCCGTGCCCATTTCATGATTGGCGTTCCCGGGAAAAGACATGCGGCCCTCCAGGATGATGTCTTTAAAGCCTGCAGCCTCCATCATTTCTCCGATGGATGAGGCCATGTCCTTTTGCATGGCATTCTCATTGCTTTTGAATTCGCAGTCCACGTCTATTGTCGGCCTTCCCCACTGATCTTTTTTATCCGTGTTGAGCTTGATCCTGTTTTCCGGATAAGGGAGACATTCGCCAAACCCGCTAAAGCCCATGGTCCACGGCCCCGGTTCGGTAAGCGCTTCTTTTAGTTCGACTCCAATGTGTTCATCGCTTCGCTGCCATCCCTCGCGCGAAGCGCCACCCTGATGGGCAAATCCACGCAGGTAATCTGTTCGTGTTTCTTTGATGTTTCTAAACCGCGGAATATAGATTCCGGTTGGTCGGCGCCCGAAGTAATACCGGTTTTCAAACCCCTCGACTCTTCCCGAAAGTCCCTGGCACTTGTGGTGATCCATCAGATTGCGACCAACCTGATCACTGGAGTTTCCAAGTCCATTGGGAAAGCGCGACGAAATGGAATTGAGTAAAATGAAGGTAGTCGCAACGGTGGCAGCATTAAGGAAAATGATTTTTGAATAAAACTCCTGTACCTCATGGGTCTCCACATCGGCCAATTCTACTCCGGTAGCCCTTTGTTTTGGCTCGTCGTAAATAACCTTGTTAACAAGCGAGTGCGGTCTTAAAGTCAGGTTACCCGTAGCAAACGCAGCTGGCAAGGTGCTTGCGTTGGTGCTAAAGTAGGCCCCATAAGGGCAGCCGCGATGGCATAGGTCCCGGTTTTGACATTGGCCTCGGCCCTTGACGGGCTTGGTTAAATTGGCAACCCTGCCGATGGTCACTTTCCGGTTGGGAAATTTTGATTCGATGGTTCCTTTAAAGAATTTCTCCACACAGTTCATCTCCATCGGAGGCTGGAACTTTCCATCCGGCAAATGGGGAATCCCTTCAGCCTGCCCGCTCACGCCGATGAATGATTCTACATAATCGTACCATGGTGCAATGTCTTTATAGCGGATAGGCCAATCGACAGCAGTGCCATCTGCGAGGTTGGCTTCGAAGTCCAGGTCACTCCAACGGAAGCACATCCTGGCCCACAAGAGTGAACGGCCCCCAACGATATCACCGCGAATCCAATCAAAACGTTTTGTTTCTATGTAGGGGTTTTCCTTGTCGTTGATGTACCAATGCTTATTGTCGGCGCGAAAAGAATAATGCCTGCTTTGGACATAACTGTTTTCTTTGTCTTCGAGCGTTAATCTCGAGCGGTGCGGGAATTCCCATGGGTTTAGTGTGGCGGTGGGATAATTCGGATGCTCGACATTCTTACCGCGTTCCAGGAGCAGTACCTTTAGTCCTTTTTCACACAATTCTTTGGCTGCCCATCCGCCGCTGATGCCTGAACCAACGATAATGGCATCAAATGTATTTTGCTCTTTGGCGTTTATATTCAGGTTCATAACGCTGGCAGGTGTATTGGGTCTCTGGCAATTTGCATATTAAATTCGGGTTCACGCAAAAAGCGCAAAGGAAAACAGCAAAGGGCGCAAAGGTGGAGTATTTTGCCGTCATTGCGTACTAACTTAGCTGCCTTTGCATGAAATGCATTTCTGGGTTACACGACAATTTGAAATGCATCCGGCTTTACAACGTCTTCTGATAAACCCGATATCGTTTGTAAACCTTTCCTCCAAGGTTTTCGCATTCCGCTCTCATCAAATGATTCGACTCCAATATCAAATGACTATCCATACACTCCATTCCACGCTGGAGGGCTGTGGCAAAAAGGGCCTTTGCTATTAAAACCGTAACCCCTTTACCGCGATAGCGCGGCATGACGGCGCCCAACAGCAAATTTAATTGGCGGCTTTTTTTCATGGCCCGGAGAATATGAATAAAGCCAAGCGGGAACAATTTACCTTTTGCTTTTTGCATGCCCCTGCTCATATCGGGCATGGCAACTACAAACGCGACCGGCTCCCCTGTTTCGTCGCTGACTACTTTTACAAAAGCGGGATCCAGTACCGGTAAATACTGCGCAGCGAATCGTTTCATTTCTTCTTCACTCATGGGAACAAATCCGAACAAGTGGCCATAGGTCGCATTAACCAACCTGAATACCGGAACGATGTACGGCTTTAACCGGCGTTTGTTTTTGAATTCAATCAACCGGAGCTGATGATGTTGAATGATGCGCTCGTAAATTCTTTCATAGGGTGGAGGCAATGTTTTAGGAACTTCCATCCGATAGGAAATGCAATCCAATTCTTTTTGATAACCAGCAGTTTCAACGAGGTTTTGCAGATAAGGCGGGTTGGATGGAGTGGCTATCACCGGCAGATGCTCAAACCCTTCAACCTGTAAACCTTGTGGGTCCTTATCCGAAAACCCGTAGGGCCCAATTACCTTGTTCATGCCCTTCCCTTTGGACCATGTTTCGATTTCGCGGATCAGGGCCGTGGCTACCGACGGGTCGTTGATGCAATCCAGATTAAAGAATCGCGCTGTGCTTTCCCCTTGTTGTTCATTGTACTTCTTGTTGATGATGCCCATGATGCGTCCTGCCACATGCTGATCTTGATAGGCAATGATCCGGATGACATCTGAGTAAGCTAATGAAGCATTGTGCTGCGGGTTGTGAAAATTCCATTCATCCGCGTAAAGCGGTGGCACCCAGCTAGCGTAAGAGGCATACAGTTTTGGCGGAAGATAAATGAATTTCCTTAACTGGCTTTTGTTGACAACCTCTTGGAGGTGAAGATTCACAGGAGCGCTTTACCCAAACGTACTCGATTTTCTGTTCCTGATAAATGACAGAAATCCTTTTTCTTTCTTACAGCGATTAATAAATTGCACCCGCTGATTATCCTTACAGCAATCATATCCAACTTAAACCATTCCTAACCCTATGAAAATCACCGTAGTAGGTGCCGGTAACGTCGGCGCCACCTGTGCCGATGTGCTGGCATACCGCGAAGTCGCGAATGAAATTGTGTTGGTGGACATCAAAGAAGGTATTGCCGAAGGCAAATCGCTCGACATCTGGCAGAAGGCCCCCATCGATCTCTATGACACCCGTACGATCGGTTCCACGAATGACTATTCCAAATCAAAAGATTCCGATGTAGTCGTGATTACATCCGGATTGCCTCGTAAACCGGGCATGAGCCGCGATGACCTGATCGGGACCAATGCGGGAATTGTAAAAATGGTGACGGAAAATGTAGTCAAGCATTCACCCAAGGCTATCATTATCGTGGTATCGAATCCGCTTGATGTGATGACTTACCAGGCGCACCTGACTTCCAACTTCCCACGCACAAGGGTGATCGGCATGGCGGGAATTCTCGACACGGCGCGGTTCCGCGCGTTCCTGGCCGAAGCGTTAAATGTTTCCCCGAAAGACATCCAGGCCATGCTAATGGGAGGGCATGGCGACACGATGGTGCCACTTCCCCGGTATACCACTGTTTCCGGCATTCCGGTGACCGAGTTGATCGGCAAAGACAAGCTCGACGCGATCATCGAAAGAACAAAAGTGGGTGGAGGCGAGTTGGTGAAGCTGATGGGTACGTCTGCATGGTATGCTCCGGGTTCGGCCGCCGCGCAAATGGCAGAGGCCATTATCCGGGACCAGCGCCGCATTCTACCGGTATGCATGCAGTTGGATGGCGAGTATGGCATCAAAAATTGCTATCTCGGCGTACCCGTGGTGCTCGGCAGGAATGGTGTTGAGAAAGTCATTGAACTGGATTTGAATTCTGCAGAGAAGGCGCTCCTCGAAACCAGCCGCAAGCATGTGAAAGAAGTGATGGAGGTGCTGGAGAAACTGCCGAAGTAG
>JBGPGZ010000152.1:0-8776 GCA_041484175.1 Cyclobacteriaceae bacterium
CGCAAAGCTTGATAGGACCATCTTCGCGCTCCTTTGCGTCTTCGCGCCTTAAGCGGTGAAGACTCAATGCGATGTCCAAGTCTCGGGCTTCAGTGGCGATGGACCCTATGGAACCCAAAAGAATCCCTATTTTTGCAGCTGACCCCGAATTCATGTCCTTATTGGAATCCGTAAAGAAGCTAGGCCGCGAGTACGCACAGGAAGTAATTGCCAACCGAAGGCATTTGCATTCCCATCCTGAACTTTCATACAAGGAATACGATACGGCCAAGTTCGTCGCATCCCGGTTAAAGCTCTTTGGCCTGAAGCCGCAGGAGGGTGTTGCTGGAACAGGAGTTGTGGCCCTTATTGAAGGCAGGAATCCATCCAAAAAGGTGATTGCGCTGCGCGCGGACCTTGATGCGTTGCCCATTGAAGAAGCAAACACGGTTTCTTATAAATCCCAGAATCCGGGTATCATGCACGCCTGTGGCCACGATGTGCACACTTCCTCCCTGCTGGGGACTGCCAAAATTCTGAATGAACTTAAGAATCAATTTGAAGGATCGGTGAAATTGATTTTTCAGCCTGGAGAGGAGAAAAATCCAGGCGGGGCATCGTACATGATCAAAGACGGAGTACTTGAAAATCCCCGGCCTGCATCGATTATCGGCCAGCATGTGATGCCGCTCCTTCCCGTGGGTAAGATCGGTTTCCGCGAGGGGCGATACATGGCAAGTTCGGATGAAATTTATCTGAAAGTGATTGGCAAAGGAGGTCATGGCGCCGCCCCCGAACTTACGGTAGACCCTGTGGTGATTGCTTCCTACATTATCATTGCGTTACAACAAATAATCAGCCGGAATGCCAGCCCAAAACAGCCAACGGTTTTGACTTTTGGAAGAATCATGGGAGACGGGGCCACGAATATCATCCCCAATGAAGTAAACATTGCAGGAACTTTCCGGGCACTCAATGAAGATTGGCGCGCGTCAGGTCTTGCAAAAATCAAGAAAATGGCCGAGAGCATCGCCGACGGAATGGGAGGAAAATGCGAGGTGGAAATCTCCCGTGGATATCCGTGCCTCGAAAACAATACTGATCTCACGAGGAGGATCAAGAAGGCGGCCGGAGAGTATGTCGGCGCAGAAAATGTTTTGGATCTCGAAGTAGCCTTGAGTTCTGAAGACTTTGCCTATTATTCGCAGGTAATCCCCGCATCATTCTACCGGTTAGGTACCCGCAACGAATCAAAAGGCATTGTATCATATGTTCACACTCCAACCTTTGACATTGACGAAGATGCATTGACCATCGGACCAGGGCTCATGGCATGGATGGCAATCAACGAATTGGCTTCGGCGAGCACGCAGTAGCCTATCTTCTGGCTGACTCAATTTTAAGATTAAGTCTTTGTTAAATCCCGCCAACCTGCAGAGCCCTTCTTATATTTACATTTCAGCATGAAGATAGCCCCGCAACCAGTACAGGACACGCCGTTGGGCGTGGCCCGTTGGAAAATTTTTCTTCGCAACACGGCCTATATTCTGGCAGCCCTCATCATCTTTCTCTTTGCCCTCGACTTGATGATCTCTTCGTTGCAGACCCTTGGAAAGACGGCGGCCGAAACTATTATCCTTGCCACCTCAAACCCATTTACAGGATTGTTCATCGGCTTGCTTATCACCGCCCTCATTCAAAGCAGTTCCGCGGTGACATCGATGGTCGTGGCCCTGGTCGCCTCCGGCTCCATGACCATAGAAGGGGCCGTGCCGATCATCATGGGAGCCAACGTCGGCACCACCATCACGAGTACGATCGTTTCGCTCGGGTTTATCACCAAGAAAAAGGAATTCAAGCGGGCGGTTTCTGCGGGCACTTACCACAATTTCTTTAATATCCTTACTGTTGTAATCCTTTTTCCACTCGAATACTATTACCACTTTCTTTCGGGATTGTCGGAGTACCTGGCCGCGGTTTTTTTTAACGAACCCATCGGGCCGGTGAAAAGTGAATTTTCGATGCTTGGTAACGGCTTTGGCACTGCAGTTAATTTTTTAGTAACCCGCATTCACAATGGGTTTGTTCTCGCCTTGCTGTCCATTTCATTATTGTTTGGATCAATTCTTTTTTTTCGCAAGGTGCTCTCCGATCAGTTGGGATTTGCCTCTCAGGAACGCTTTCAGCGGTTCTTTTTTAAAAGCCCGTTAAAATCATTTGGGTGGGGCCTGCTGACGACCGCAGCAATTCGCTCCAGCACGATCACCACATCACTGGTGGTGCCCCTCGTGGCGAAGAGGGTAGTTAAGCTTCGGGCGGCTGCTCCGTTTATCCTTGGCGCCAATGTCGGTACCACCATCACTGCCTTCATCGCTGCCATGTTTAATTCCAACGCCGCCATCAGCATCGCCATCGCCCATTTCCTGTTTAACTTTATCGGCGTGCTTATTTTTTTCCCGATTCCTTACATCAAAGACGTCCCTATCAATCTGGCCATCGGCTTGGGAAGGCTAACGATGAAATACCGGCTCGCCGGGTTCGTTTATTTGCTTTTGTCATTCTTTTTTATTCCTTTTTCACTGATCTACCTTAACAAAGATGCTGTTACAATCCGCGAACTGACATATGAAAAGAATGACTTTGTAAATCAGCAGAAGACCTACTACAAGGTAATTGCAAAGACCTATGAGAATCAGCGGGTGAGCAGTTGGATGGTATATGACGGGATGCTTGACGACACGGAAAACCCCAACCAGATCTTTTCGGTCTATCGGAGGAAGAATTTGCTGTTTATCAACAATGAGTTGTACGAGCTCAACAAACCCGGATTTTGCCATGACGGGGAAGATAAAGAGGGCAAGTACCAAATGTGTGTCCGCGAGGTCCTTCCGCGCATGACACTCAACCAGCGCCTTTCGCTGGATTCCGTTTTTGTTTTTGAAAAGCAATTTTACAATCCGCCCGGAGGAGTACTGTCGACCAGGACTTACGTAAGCGGTTTTGAAAACTTACTCGTGAAACGGGAGAAACGCGATAGTGCTGGACGACTGGTGTCTTCCGAAGAGCTTTTCAGCATCGAAGAAAAGTAGCTATTCAGCGCCCAACAGTTTTCAAGACTAAGGGCTAATTTTCCTATATTGCCGGGCACATCTATGGATAAAGTAAAAGAAGCGATATTTAAGTTCCTGCGGCTTGACAATCTCATGGACCATCTTTCAGGCTATGTAGAAACAAGGCTCGAGCTCTACAAAATGGAGATCCGCGAGGATGTCGCCAAGGTCCTTTCCAGAACCGTCTTTTATGGGACCATGGGATTGGTTGGATTCTTGTTTTTAATCTTTTTGAGCCTTGGATTGGCGCATTTTCTAAATCGATTTTTTTCCAATCCGGATGCCGGTTTTTGGATCGTAGCCGCCATTTACGGAGTTGCTTTTTTGATTTTCCTTGTATTCAGGGAAAGTATCCGCAAGAATTTCGAACGGCATTTCATAGAAATGACCAAACGCAAGCACAAATAGGATGGAGTTGCTGGAAACACAAGACCCGGAAAAAAGAAGGCTGATTGAAACCTCTGACCGGCACAAACGCGAGCTTCAAAAAGAGGTAAAGTCCGTGTCGGATAGAACGGAACGGATATTGACCAACGCCCTGATCATTGGAGGCTCCCTGGCGCTGACCTATTTCATCGTGAGCCAATTGGGCGGGTGGAAGACTAAAAAGAAAAAGGCAAAAGGAAAGAAGGAGGAAACCGTTGAAGGGGAGGCGGAAGATGATTCAGCTTTGGTGGCGCCGTCATTCATTTCACAAATTGGAAGCAAGGTCATTAACCAGGCTACCCTGATTCTGTTGGACATTGCCAGGGAGAAACTATCGGAATACTTGGAATCACGCAAAAACCGGGATGAAAATTCTTGATATCTTAAAAGACCGTCACCAGAACAGAAAGAAATCAATCGCCGTTCTGGTTGATCCCGACAAGGTCGAGGGTCCCGGACGGCTTAAATACCTCTTGAATCTGGCCAACGAAAATTGCGTTGATTTCTTTTTTGTAGGCGGAAGTCTGGTGACCACGGCGAACCTGTCGGAGGTGGTGCAAGAGATTAAAGAGAATGTAGGCATTCCGGTGGTGCTTTTTCCCGGAAACTCCATGCAGCTGGACCCTGGTGCGGACGCGATTTTGTTCTTGTCTCTCATTTCAGGACGCAATCCGGATTTATTGATCGGACAACACGTAGTCGCCGCACCCATCCTGAGGAACAACCACATCGAGGTCATGCCTACCGGTTACCTGCTTATCAATTCTGGTAAAATCACTTCTGTCGCCTATATCAGTAACACTACGCCCATTCCGGATGATAAATATTCCCTTGCCGCATGTACGGCGATGGCGGGCGAGATGCTTGGCCTTCAGTTGATTTATCTTGATGCTGGCAGCGGGGCGGAAAAAGAAATCAGCTCCAAGATGATCAACGCAGTACGCAAAGCAGTAGATCTCCCCCTCCTGGTGGGCGGCGGAATCAACACCACCCAAAAAGCCATCACCGCGCTGGAAGCAGGCGCCGACATGATCGTCATTGGCAACGCCCTTGAAAAAAACCCTGATTTGTTGATTGAAATTTCCGACAAAGTCTACGATTGGAACCAGAGCGTGGAAGCAAGGAAGTAATAGGAATTGAATGCCCTGATTCTACTGCACCTTCGTTATCTGACGGATAAAATCCACTTCTTCCTGCTTGTAAGGCTTACCGTCGGGATAGAAGATCTCATGATGCCACACGGACGGCTCTCGGCCATTGATATAAGGCTTCTCCCAGGAATCCCAGGGCAAAAACGTCTGGGTCTTGCCTGCAACAAATCCCCAGTTAATCATCCCAATATGGTTGGATTTGCCAACAGGCAAGATTGTCTCAAACGTGCTCTTGTTGCCCCGCGCCAGGTACTCAGTGCAAATCATTGGGCGATTGTATTGTGTTAAAAAACGAACAAATGCTTCGAAGTTCGCTACTTCTTCGTAGCTGTGAAACGAGACAATGTCGGATTCCTCCAATTGAATTTTTTCAATCGGAGAAAGGGCTTTGAAATTGGCGAAATTGATTTTCCATACACCGGAAGTGAGCGGCTGTGAAGGTTTGGCCCCGCGCGCCCAGCCAAATGCCTTTGGCAAGAGTTTTTCGACGAGTTCCAATTTGTTCTTTGGTTCCGCATAATTGTTAGTATTGACATTGTCGGGCTCGTTCCAAATGTCCCAGCACAGAACACGCTTGTCATCAGCGAATGCGCCCACAACGCCTTTTACATATGCTTCCAACCGGGGATACTGCTTTTCATCTTCCATGACCGCCCCCGGACTTTGCACCCAACCGGAGTTGTGAATTCCGGGTCTGGGATCGCGTTGTTTGCCAAGCTGGGGGTGTGGGTCCCAAACGCTGTCAAAGAGCACCAGCATGGGACGGATGTGATGTTTCTCGCAGATGGCAAGAAACTGGTCCAATCGTTTCTTAAAACCGGCGGCATCTTGTTCCCATAACAAGTCGTGAAGGAAAACGCGCAAGGTATTCATCCCGATGCTTTCAGCCCATCCGAGTTCTTTGTTAATTTGAACGGTATCAAATGTGTCGGCCTGCCACATTTCCAATTCATTGATCGCATTGCTGGGTATGTAGTTGCAGCCTACCAGCCAGGGCTGTTGGCCATACCAGTCAATTGCCTGTTGAACAGTCCAGACTTTCTGATCGGTGCTGCACTGACAGAGGAAAAGCAACAAAGGAAACAACAGGAGTTTTTTCATGGGTTTGCTAATTCTTTTTGTCAAAATCCGGAAGTACCATGGCATCCAGCGGACTGGGAAGTTTCATCATGTCTTCAATTTCATTAACGGTGCGCGGCGCCAGCTTCGACAAATGTTCATTGCCGTCCTTGGTAATAAGGAAATCGTCTTCAATTCGAACCGCAATTCCCCACCATCGCTTGTCGCATTTACTGTTTTCCGGAATATAAATTCCCGGTTCGATAGTAATGACCATATTTTCCTGAAGCCGATCGTAGGTTCCGCGGTCGTGGACGTCCAGGCCAATGTGATGACAGCAGCCGTGCGGGTAATATGAATTCTTTTCATTTTCATTACTTATGATACCCAGGTTTGTTAACCCTTTGTTAACGACCTGGCGCGTAGCCTTGTTAAGATCCTGGAACGAAGTTCCGGGACCACAGATACCCATTGCCTCTTCCTGGGCGCTCAACACAATTTCATAGATCTGCCTTTGTTCATTAGAAAATTTTCCGCTGACCGGGATTGTGCGGGTGATGTCTGCGCTATAACCGTGGTATTCTGCGCCTACGTCCATCAAGATCAGATCCTTGCTGCTAATACTTGGCTTATAGTTTTCCTCGTAATGCAATATACAACCGTTGTGACCCGAGCCCACAATCGAAGGATAGCCAAGATCCTCGGCCTGATATTTTTTGTAAACGTATTCATGGATACCCTGCACCTCCATTTCCGACATGCCGGGCTTCATCGCTTTCATGACCTCCACCTGGGCCTGGCACGAGACGAGTACCGCTTTCCGCAGGAGCTTCAATTCTTCTTCCGTTTTGATACCCCGTAACTGAATCATGATCGGGTCCAAATCTGTCGTGTTCAAATTATTCTTTTGAGGCTCCGGATTTAGTGTAAGAGAAGTCTTGTCCTTGTATTTCACTTTCGCTTTGAATTGCGCGATCAGGTCAAAAAGGTCCGAAGAATCGGATGCTTCGTCTCGTACGTCATGTTGGAAATCAAAGAACAGCACCTGATCAAACTTTGAAAAATCGAGGTTATAGCGACTGAACTCACCGTTATTAAATGCCAGTGCAAGACCCAATTGGTCCTTAACGCCTTTATAACCCAACCTGCGCCCCGTCCACATTTCCTGAAGCTCGTTGCGGGGTTGTGCAAAGAGGATCTCATCATAAGTTGAGCCATTGGCGGCTTTTTGTTTTTCTTTGAAAATCAGGAGAACGGATTGGGGCTCTTTGTACCCCGTTAGGTAATAAAAATCGGGATCCTGGTGGAATTGATAATCGACATCATTGGCACGATTTCGCACGGGATTTGAGAAAAAAGCAGCCACGGAGTTGGCCGGCAGCTTTTCGCGCAACTTCTGCCGGCGGTCCTGATGAAAAGTGCTGGATAAAAAGTCGGTCGGCAGATCTCCGGTTTGGGCAAAACTAACGGTGCCAGCGCCGAAGATGAGTATTAGCATGACTATTCGCATGAAGGTATTTATTTTATGGACTCTAAAAGTATCAAAAAGTACTGAATTTAAATTTGACTAATTTGCTTGCGCACAAAAAACAGGTTAGGCGGTTTTCCCGTGAACTACAGAATAGATCTGGTTGATTTTTTTTTAACGGATCTGCGCTGATCATTATTTTGATCGTGAAGGCATTCAATAAGAAAGAGAATTGCCCGGATTGCGGTTACCGTTCTATCTTTTTTTCCAGCACGGCAAATTCCAGGTTCGTTTTCGGAATCCCCCACCGGGAATCGGGTACCACAAAGGGCTTTCGCTCGCCCGTATCCCTGTAACCATGCCGAATGTACCAGTCAATAAGTTCGAGGCGAACGGAAATTACGGTCATGAATAGAGAATGGCACTTTTGCTTCAATGCCTCATTTTCCGCCGCCTTGAGCATTTGCTTTCCAATACCCTTTCCCTGGAGGCCCGGCCGAACCGTGAGCATGCCGAGGTAAAGTTTTTCACCCTGGCGATCCAGTTCCACACACGCCAGGACATCACCCTTATCTACGTACTTCAAGAGTATCGTTCCGGGTTTGGAGATGAGGTCTGCAATCGCCTTTGCATCCGTCCGTGTGCCGTCCAACAAATCAGCTTCGGTGGTCCATCCCTGGCGCGAGGAGTCTCCGCGGTAAGCGGAGTTAACAAGGTCACTCAAGGATTGAGCATCTTCAATTTTGGCCGGAACGATCATTTTCAAAATTAAGGAAAAGATAAGGTTACACGCTAAGTTTGATCAGCCATTGGGTGAATTTTTGAGTTGACATAGACCCTAAACCTGAAGGGAGGCCCGATCGATTTTATAAAATCGTCCGGCTAGCGTATAAAATAGGCCTCAACACTCCTTTTGTGTTTGGCCTTTTTTATGCTGATTATCAGGCCGTTTTAATTGTTTCGGCTACTTTTCGGATTGAAGTTGACGAGTAAAAGAAATGAGCGGGCAATTCAATAATTGTTGATAGATTTCGGCCTCAATCGCATGAAAACCATTGCTTTAATTGCCCCCCTGATCATCGTATTGAGTTGCTCCACCCAAATCAGGACTCCGGTAACCTGGCGCACGATTGAAAAAAGTCTTCAGGAAAAGTTGATTACTGTGGCAGATAATGACACGCTTGACCTGCCGGAAGGCAATTTCATGTTTACAAAAAGCCTCACCATGGACGGAAAGTCCAACATTCTCATCCGCGGGAAGGGCATGGGCAAAACGATTCTTTCTTTCAAGAACCAATCCGAGGGGGCTCAGGGTCTCATGATCAGCCATGGCAATAATATTGTTCTGGAGGATTTTTCTATTGAGGATGCCAAAGGGGATAACATCAAAGTGACGGATACCCATGGGATTACTTTTCTCCGAATTGCTTCATCGTGGTCAGGAGAACCCAAAACAGAAAATGGCGCGTACGCCTTGTACCCTGTGCTGTGCAAGCGAGTCCTGATCGAAGAGTGCATGGCCATCGGGTCATCGGATGCAGGCATCTATGTGGGTCAGTCCGATTCGGTGATCATCCGCAACA
>JBGPGZ010000153.1:0-8767 GCA_041484175.1 Cyclobacteriaceae bacterium
CTCCTTCTTCAGCACCACGTTCACACAAAAGGTGGAAATAGAATTTTCAAGGCCCCTGACCCGGTTGCGATAAACTTTCTTGATCAAGTCACTTTCCGTTATTTCCATGGTCTTCTGCGGATGCATATTCGAGATAAATCGCTCTCCATAGATCTTTTTGCCATCCTGGGTTTCTGCATATTGAATTCTGCCTTCCTCTTCAACCAACCGCGTCACTTTGGTGTCCCTGAGAATGGTTCCGCCGAGTGATGTTATTTCCTTTGACAGATGGCGCGCGATCTGTGAACCGCCGTCGACAAAGCGCCACGAGCTTTCAATGTAGTGGTTGAGCACGAGGGCATGTACATAAAATGGCGTCTTGTAGGCCTGGCCAGCATATAGCAAGTTGTTACCCGCCAGGACATTTTGCAGTTTTTTGTTTGTGGTCAGGGATTCGATGTACGTCTTGGTATCGATCTCCAATGCTTCAATTTTATCCAGGAAGCTGCCCGTTCTCAGGTTATACAATGGAAATTGATTACAAATTTCCTTGATCGCTTGACAATAGGTGCGTATCGCCTTTTCTTCCCCCGGAAAGTCCGAGACAAAATTCCTGATAAATCTTTCGTAACCCTGTGCATACCTGTACAACTTCGGATCATCGGCGAATGTAACTCCATCAAACACATCCTCATCCATCTTCTTGATTTTGATCTTGTCCATGATGCCAAGGTATTTGAAGAGGCGATACAGGTTTTGACCTTTATCGAGTCCTCCAACGTAATGTACGCCGGAATCGAAGATGACTTTGTCGCGGGCATATGTTTGAAGGGTACCTCCGATCTGCTTGTTCTTTTCAATAATGCACACCTTATTTCCTTCCTTCGCCAGGATCGTGCCGCAAGCAAGCCCGCCCATTCCACTTCCTATAACCACTGTATCATACTTCTTCATAGACGCCGACCTGTTTTTTGAGAACGAACATTGTATTGGATGTATATCGCGTGTCATCTACGATCTCCACATCCAGTTTATGCCGGGTAGCATGGTTTCGGATCGCCTCACCGGACATAAAACTCAAGGGATGAGTCGATTTATTAAAGCCCAGAAGCTTTACTGAAAAGAACTCCGTTAGTTCAGTACCCCGGTGTTTTTCCTTCAGATCCTTGTTGCCTTCACGGATGATTATTTTTCCCCCCGGGTTCAGTGCTTGAGAGCATTTATTCAGCATACTCACTTGCTGTTCAGGGCCGAGGTAATGTAATACATCGCTCATGATAATTACATCAAACCTCGACAGGGAATATACGGTGATATCGGCGCATTCAAATCGCAGAGAATCTGCCTTTGAAAAGCAATGGTTCGCGGTTTCAATTTTATCTTCATCATAGTCTACGCCGGTAATCTGACGGCTGCTGGAAAGAAAATGCAGCATATAACATAAAAAACCATATCCACATCCCAGGTCAAGTACGGACGCACCGGCGGGAACAAGCTCATGAAAAGGTTGATAATTGCGTTCAAGTCTTAATTTAATTCTCAAATACCACTCCAGGACCGGCCCTTTGAATAAATAGTTACTAATCAGTTTTCGTCGAAAGTACACAGGCGTTTCCAGCTCCCGTGTCAGCATTTCATGTTCTTTCTTGAAATAGCGGCTGATCTGCCTGGCCCGCTCGGCGTAGGTTGCTCCATAGCGGCTATCGCCCGGAGCAATGCGGGGAAGAAACTTGAGTGTCATAGTTCCCTTCTCGACATAAAGTTCGCCTTTGGGGATTAGATTTCCGGATCCATGAATCAACAATGGCAGAACGTCAATTCCCAATTCTTCAGCGATAAAAAACGCCCCTTTGTGAAAGCGCTTCATGCGGCTGTCCGGGGAGCGGGTCCCTTCGGGGAAAACAAGGATGGAATACCCTTGCCTCACCCGTTCGCGCATCCGGTTCATATTTTCGAGCGCTCCATCCATGATCGGATAATATTCAGCCAGCCGTGCTACAAACCCAAAGACCGGCGAATTCCACACCCAATGATTGGTGACGAGCAATATTTTGGGGCTCAGCGAAATAGTAGCCAGGATGTCGAGAATGGATTGGTGGTTTGCGATGATGACTGCGGGCTTTTCAAATGTCAATCCGTCGCAACCTATCACTTTCTTTTTCCCGCTTACTGAAATTGGAAATATCCATCCGGTGGCAGTACACAAAATAGAATGAAAGACAAGCTTTGCCCGCTCACGACGAAAGGGCCATACCCTTAGTAAGAGAAAACCCAATATGGCCAAAACAAATGAACCTGCCGTAAAGTAGACATAAGGTGCCACAGACTTGATCGTTCCCCATGCCGTACGCGGAGGCTGCCGCCGAGCAGCGGGACCGCCGATCATCAAACGGAAGAAGTACGGTTCCAGCGTTTGAGACATCACGAAAACACAGCCGATACCAATGATGGAGATAGAGGCAATCGAGCGAAGTGCGGGGTGCTTTGCAAAAATCAAGACTCCCAACCCTGCCATGGTGCTGACAGCCGAAAGAAAAATGGATACCTTCACCGAAGGCAGGTGATTTTTCCCCAGCTGGTATTTTTTCTGCAGGCCGTCCATTATAAAAATACTATAGTCATCACCCAGGCCAAAGATGAAGGTAGAAACAATGATGTTGACAATGTTAAATTCGATGCCGAACATGCCCATGAAACCCAGGATCCAGACCCAGGTGATCAGCATCGGCACAAAAGTAATCAGCGTAAGTTCAATTCTGCCGTACGCCAGGAGAAGCGCAAAAAATACAACCGCTGAAGTGACTGCGACGATAAAATTAAAATCGTCGTGGATCAATTCTACCAAACGCGTTGTGACAATTTGCTTGTCGGTCACCTCAGCATATGCCACTCCATCCAAAGAACGATAGACGCGCCCCCTGTCATTGGATTTGACCAAAACGACGACCATGGATTTACCCGGCCGGACCATGAAGTTATCGGCAAATAAGTTATCGCGAAACAGGCGGAATGAATCCATCGGAAGCAACCCATGTTGATCTTGTATTAATAGGCGGAATTGCTTAAAAGCCGCCGCACTGAAGCCTGCTGTTTTTCCAGCGCCTTGCAAATCATTGAACACCTTCTTCCGGTCGTGTCTTTCCCAAAATTCATTCCATCGTAAAATTCGTTCACGCTGAATTTTCTGAGAAGGGTAAAAGGAAGACAGGCTTGTGTAGCTGGAAACAACTCCATTGGCTTTCAATAAATTCATCGAAGACTCCACCTGTTGATTGTGATTGAGGCTCTCTTCCAGATTGGCACCCTCGGTAATAACAAAAATCGATTTTTCCCCGCCCCGGTTAAGGCCACTCAACTCCTGTTCGGCTTTGCGAAGGTCTTCGGTCATGAAATTCAATTGATTCATGTCGCTGTTGAATCGAACTCGCGATGCGTAATACAGAAATAACGGAGTGAGGAGGAGAATGATCACAACAATGCTCCCGCTTTTGTCAAAGGACACGGAAGAAATTTTGTCAATCCGACCTGATGAAGAGTCCAGAAGCCCGGGCCGGACCAGGTGCGGCAGCAAGACAAGCGTACTCAACGCAGACCCCACCAACGTGCAGCCAGCAAAAAGTCCAAAATCTTTGAGAACGCCGGCATTGACAAACTGGAGCGAAAAAAATGCGAGCACGGTAGTGGCACTGCCGATCGTCAGGGGAAATAAAAGCTCCCTGATGACCTGGCGTGCATCAGGCTGGTAGTGATAATAGGAAATAAAATGGAGCGAATAATCTACCGCCACGCCCAACACGACCGCCCCTGCCGCCAATGCGAGAATAGAAATGCTGCCCTGGAAGAGATACATCATCGCCAGGCCAAACGTGCAGCCGACGACAACGGGCAAAAGTAAAAGAAATGGAGCACGCTTCCGTCTGAAAAAATAAACAAAAAACAACACGAGAAAGGCAAGCATGATACCGATCGTCAAAACAGTATCATCCTTAAGCCGGGAAGCATTCCCGGCAGCCACTGCGTGCGTGCCGAAATACCGGACCTGCATCTGCGGACGGGATGCTCTCAAATGTTCGACCCGTGGATCAATTTCTTTGAAGAACGAACGAGCCTTGCTTGTTTCGTTTGCAGAAAAGGATGGTTGAACAAAAAACAGGAGATGACTCAGGTCTTTTGAGAAAATGGCATTGTCGTACAAAATATAATCACCGGCAACCTGCACTTCCTGGAGTCGCTTCCACACCGGCGTTGCGAATCCCAGAGGGTCATTTTCAATGACCGTTCTCATGACCACTCCGCTGGGAGAAGTGAGGGTCTTGAAATTCTTTTGCAGTGTTTCCCTGACCGTCGAAGGTTGAACCAACGAATCCAGCTTAGGGTAATCCCCTTCCTCCAGGAAAACAGGCAAGTGTTTGTAAATGGCGTTCAAGAGGTTTTCAGCCAGTTCATCGTTAACCCTCAGGGTGACTTCTTTTACACCGGGGACAGTCTTGAGGTTCTGCGATAACTGTTCCCCGAACTGCAGTAAGCTGTCGGGCGAATAGGAGTTGGAAGCCCCAGGTGCCGAGACCATGAATACCAACCGGTCCGAAAACCGGGAGTTTTGAAAAATGGTACGGAGGCTTTCGATCTTCTTGTCCTTGGGGAAGAACCTGGACACGTCTTCCTCGATCTTTATCTGCAGGGCGAGGTAAAGCAAAACCGAATAGGTAATACCCCAAAAGAGGTAAAAAATGGTCTTATGTGCTTTAAAATATTCGTAAAGACGGAGAAGCATAATTCAAAGTAACAGGATTGAATACTCCCGGCAAAGTGCTAACGGGCTTTTGAAGATTTTTGGATAATTCTGCCTGCTGCGTTTCGTCCTGCTTTAGACCTTCTTTGGAAATCGGTACGCAATGGACCATCATGGAAATCAGCGCAAACAAAAATATCATTGCTCAGACGATGCGCTCTCTTTCCGAAATAGCTTGAGAAGAAAATAGAAAATTAGACCGGCCGAAGTCCCGGCTACCAAAGCCAATGTCACAGCCCCACTTACATATTGTAACAAGTGTTGCTTGACCAGATCATAGGTGAGATCAGAACTGAATTGGATTGACACCGCCTTCTTGCCGAGCCACAAGCCACCGACAAGGTAACTTGCATAGATGACAAGCGGGATCAAGGGCGGAAAACTGATATTCGAGGCCAATACGACCAGCGCTTTATTCAGGCGGAATAAAAACGCAAGGGCCAGGCCAGTAAGCATCTGAAAACCCCAGATCGGCAGGATCCCCATGAAAACACCAAAGCCCACGGAGATGGCTTTGATGTAATCCGGCTCACCGGGTTTAACCAGGTATTTTTTTACAAACTGCTTCAGGTTAGCGGTGTTGAAACCACGGAAGAAATCTCTCGGCCAAATGTACACGACCGCGATGATGACAAGGAAGGTGTTCAGCACACTGATCCTGCTGAAATCTTTGAAAGGCCGGAAATGACTTACTCTCTTTTCAACGGGGGCATAGTAAACCTTGACCGGTACAGAAAGAATTGGAATTCCGCTCCAGGCACTGCGAACCAGTACCTCAATCTCAAATTCAAACTTGGCAGAAAAGAAATGGGTCTTGGCATATCGCCGTACCGGGTAGAGGCGGTAACCGGATTGTGTATCGGCCAATTGAAGACCGGTTTGCACCCAAAACCAAAAATTGGAAAACCGGTTTCCGAAACTGCTCTTTCCGGGAACACTCGTTTGGTCCATGTTCCTGGCACCGATGATCAGGGCTGCCGGGTTTTCTTTGTGACAATCGAGGAATGAGGGAAGATCATCTGGAAAATGCTGGCCGTCGGAGTCAATGGAAATCAGCTGATCATACCCCAGCAGCCTGGCTTCCTCAAAGCCCCTTCGCAGTGCCATACCCTTGCCCCGGTTTTTCTTAATACTGACGATATGCAATTTTGGAAAGCCGGTGAGGATTTTGGAAGTATCGTCTGTCGAGCCATCATTTACAACAATAATCCTGTCCGTATAAGATAAGAGCTCGTGCAGAAGTCCTGCAAGCGTGGCGGCATTATTATAGGTAGGGACCAATATCCCCATGCTATGCTGTTCAAACAACCGATTGAATTCCAACCTCTTCGTGCGTTAAGCTTCAATCCAAGCGATAAAGGCCTTTGAATTTGAAAAATGTCACGGAGGGAACAGAACCATTTTCCGATTCACTCGAAAACAAATTCGCCGTGATGGCATACTCCGAAGCAAGTTCCTTAAAGGTAATATTCAGCTTTACGGTCGGATGTTGACCTGCATTCAGCAAAGCCAGAAATTTCATGGTCTCCCCCTGGGTGATTCTAACGGCGCCTTTGACCTGTTCGAAGACTTCCCGCGCCATTTGCATCATGCAGACGCCCGGCACGACCGGAAAGCCCGGAAAATGACCCATTAGTATCTGATGATCCGGGTTGATTTTCAACACGGCGTGAATTTCCTCCTCCAGGAGTTCAAGTTCGCGGATATAAAAAAAATCATTCAGGAGCGTCATTGTTCAAATTTCTTCAAATAAATCTGCATATTAAAATTGTGATGAATGACAGAAACCGAATCGGGGACCTGCTGTGAATACCCTTTCAAAATCACTTCGACTTTTTTCTTTCCTCCCCACACCTCTTCGATCCGGTCCAATTGCCGGCAATCCTTTGTTGCCACCAGGTAAATGGTCTTTTTATCCTTCGAAACCTTTAGGTAATTGCTCTTTTCATCGCTGAGGAGTTGTGCCTGCGGGTCACCTTCATAGCGCATCAATATGAGTTCAAGATCATTCTGCAAGGTACGGATCACGGGCGCTTTATTTAAGGACCGCATTGTAAAATTGACTTTTGGGGAGCCGGGTCCGAATTCGAAATCAAAAAAAGTAGCCCCTCCTTCATTGGTGAATACGGTCCGGATCGAACTGCCGGAATCCTTTTTAATAAGCAGTAATCCGCCGAAATGCTTTTTTCCGACGTCCACGGAAGCCTTGTACCACTGCGTCCGGAAATCTGGAACAAATTTCTGAAAGCAACGGCGATCAAAATTTCCTGTATGCAACAACGGATAAGCAGGCCGGCAGGCTGCCGGGAACAAAAAACTAATGAACAGCAAACAGTTCCTCAGGTAAGTCCGCATTTAATTCCTTTTGAAGAAACTTCATCACTGTTTTGTCACCATTCCGCTCGAGCATTTCCATGGCCCCGACGGTGAAGTCCTTCCGGTCGACAAAGATATTGATGTTTTTATAGATGTCTCCCAATGTCCTGGACTTCGGAGATAGCTCGATGAGGTAGTACTTTTCGTTTTCAAAGACCCGCGAAGTAAAATCGGCATTCGAAAGTATTCTGCCCTGCATCCCATCGGCTAGCAAACGATTCACCTGGCGCACAATGCGGTTGGCCTGGGAAGGGATTCTGTTTTCTTTTTGCTCATCGCGGCTCAGCATGCGCCCCTGATTGAGTATCATCAGGTAACGGAACGGTTTCACGTACTCCAATCTGATCTTGTCGGCCCGCTTGAACCAGAATTTGCCTTCCGAATTGATTTTCTCGGCGAGCATTGAAAGGTTTTTCTCCTGTGTAAAATTACTTTTGATCGTGGTGATCTTCTCCGCCGCCAGGGAAAGTTCGTTGTTAAGCTGGTCAGGGTGAGCGACCGGCCGGTAGCCGGGGTATTGGGCAAATCCGGAAACCGAAACAACCGTTAGCGACAAATGGAGCGCCCCGAGCCTCATAGCAGCCCACGCGCCGCGGCTTCGCGAACAGTTGGCGGCAAATGGCCGGGGGCGATCTTTAAGCGTAGGGCTTCTCATTCAGCAACTCATCTGCTCTTACAACTTTCAAGCCACGTCTCGAAACATGATCCAGGAGATCCGGAAGGATTTCGATGGTAGAATCACAATAATCATGAAACAGGATAATGTCCCCCGCCTTTAATTTATTGGTTACCCGCCTGAACAACTTTATTTTGTCTTTCGTGATCGTGTCGAAAGATCGAACGCTCCATCCGATGGTCCGGTAACCTCCTTTGCGAATGGCAGCGGCCAGGTTTGGGTTAGTAACCCCGTAAGGCGGCCGGAAGAATCGCGGCCTGCAACTCACGATCCGCTCTATTGCCTCGTCTGCCGATCTTAATTCCAAACTCATTTTTTGTGACGACTGCAGATCGAATGTGGCGGCATGGGTAAAGCTGTGATTTCCGATAATGTGCCCTTCGCGGTGAATTTGCTTTACAATTTCAGGGTTTTTCTCAACACGGTTACCGATACAAAAAAACGCAGCCTTCACCTGATGCTCCTTAAGAATTTGCAAAATCTTTTCGGTCTTGTCCGGCAGCGGGCCGTCGTCAAACGTGATCGCGATGGCGCCCTGGTTTGCATTGCCCCTCCACAATATTGGAAGAAAAAATTCAGCGGAAACGCGAACCGATCCGTACAGAAGAATGCCACCGTACAAAACCGCAAGAATAACAGTTGCCCACGGCCAGGGTGCTTTCTGCCAGTATGAGAAAATGAGCAGAGACGTCAATAGCGCCAGAAAGATGACATTTATGGTTCTGAATCTTAACACGCTGCTAATAAAATAAGTGAAAGATGAGTGCCAAAATACGGATTGCAGATCAAAATATTTTTAATCGGACCTGAATGCTTTGCCCCTACCGCTTCTGGTATGATCTGTTTTTTCAAAATACAGGCTCCAAGCCAAACCGCAAAACCGGTTGCAGTGGGAAATTCACCGCAAAGATGCTTGTACGAACCCACGGCAGTCTGAAGAAATA
>JBGPGZ010000154.1:0-8762 GCA_041484175.1 Cyclobacteriaceae bacterium
AAAGCCGAAGGCCAGCGGGGCAAGTTATTTAATACCCTGGCGGTATTATCGATTTTCATTTCCTGTCTTGGATTATTTGGTTTATCAGCCTATTCGGCCGAGCGCAAGACAAAGGAATTGGGCATTCGCAAAGTTTTGGGGGCCACCGTACCCGGCTTGGTCCAACTGATGAGTCGTGAATTTGCTCTCCTGGTGGTCATTGCAGCACTGATTGGTTGTCCGGTGGGATGGTATATGATGAATGAATGGCTGACGAACTATGCGTTTCACGTTGAAGTAGGAGTAACCTCCTTGCTGCTCGCATCGTTGGCTTGCTTGACTATCTCGATGGGAACCGTAGCCTATCACTCCCTCAAAGTATCTATCAGCAACCCGGCAAAGTCGTTGAGGTACGAATGAAAGGGGCCTTGGTTTTTGGGTATGGGCATTATCATTGGTCATTGGTCATTAGTCATTGGTAATTGGTAATTGAGACTTGAGACTTGAGACTAATTCGGTTTCAGGTTCCTCATCACTTTATTGGTGAAGACAAAATCATCGAGTTCTTTCACCCCTGAATTCATGATTTCGTGGTTGGATCCTTCCCACAGCTTTTCACCTTTGTAGATAAACATGATCTTTTCTCCGATCCCCATCACGGAGTTCATGTCGTGCGTCACCACAATGGTCGTAATGTCAAATTCATGGGTGATCTCATGAATGAGTTCGTCAATCACGATCGCCGTCTGTGGATCGAGGCCGGAGTTGGGCTCATCGCAAAAAAGATAATTAGGATTATTTACAATCGACCTGGCTATGCCTACCCGTTTTTTCATCCCTCCTGAAATTTCAGACGGCATCTTCTTATTTACGTTCTCCAGCCCGACGCGGTGAAGGCAGAAATTAACACGGTCCAATTTTTCTTCGTCCGGCATTTTTGTGAGGATATCCAGTGGAAACATCACGTTCTCCTCTACATTCTTGGAATCAAATAAGGCCCCACCTTGAAAGAGCATTCCCATCTCCCGGCGGATTTCAGATTTCATTTCTTTATCGGCCTCTGTAAAGTTCCGCAAGTCGTAGAACACATTTCCCGTGTCGGGCTGAAGCAATCCAACCATGCATTTCAACAAAACACTTTTTCCCGTACCGCTTGACCCAATGATCAGGTTGGTTATTCCCTTATCAAATTCGCCGCTGATCTTGCCCAGTACCGGCCGGTCGGGAAAGGATTTGGAGATATTTTTTATCTTGATCATGACTTCAGTAAGAGTTGGGCCAGGAAATAATCTGATAATAATACAGCAATCACACTCGTAGTAACAGCCGCCGTACTGGCGATACCCACTTCCAGCGCGCCTCCATGCGTATAGTATCCTTTAAAGGAAGAAATGGAAGATATCAGGAATGCAAAAACAAACGCCTTGATCAGGGCGAAGGTAATGGTATAGTCGTTGAACGTGAAGCGGATTCCATAAATGTAGTCGGTAGGTGTAATTACGTCGGTCATGGTTCCCACAAGATATCCGCCTACCAGCGCACTCACCGCCGCCACAACGACCAACATCGGATACATGAGCAGGGAGGCTACGATCTTAGGAAGTACAAGATAAGAGGATGAGTTGATACCCATCACTTCCAGGGCGTCGATCTGCTCTGTGATACGCATCGTGCCGAGTCCACTAGCCATACTGGAACCAATTTTTCCTGCATAGATTACCGCGATGATGGTAGGTGCCAGTTCAAGGAGGGTCATTTCGCGCACCACCTGTGAGATCACAAACCGGGGGATCAGTGGACTTACCATGTTGTAAGCCGTCTGTACCGTGGTAACCGCACCCATAAAGAATGACACCAATGCAATCAGTCCGATCGACTTTATGCCAATTTGGATACACTCCTCCAGTGTTAATTTGTAGTACGTGGCAAAGGTCTCCCTTCGAACAAACAGAGAACCGATAAACATTACATACTGACCGAATTCCTTCATGAAAAAGTTGTTAAATGCTATCTTGCTCAAATATAAAATAAATTCTCATGAACAAGTTGATCGTGGTAACCGGAGGAACAAAGGGCATCGGCAGGGCTGTTCTCGATAAATTTGGACGTGAAGGTTTTGATGTGGTTACTTGTGCCCGCAAGCAGGAAGAGCTGGAGCAGCTGGAACACGAGTTGAAAAAGAAATATGCAATGAACGTGTTTGTCAAACGCGCCGACCTGGCTCAAAAAGAAGAGGCCAAAGCTTTTTCCGAATTTGTTGTTAAGCAAGGCAGGCCCGTTGACGTATTGGTCAATAATGTGGGGTATTTTATACCGGGGGAAATCAACGATGAACCGGAGGGGTCTTTGGAGAGCATGATCGGCAGCAATCTCTACAGCGCATACTATGTTACGCGCGGACTCCTTGAACAGATGAAGCGTCAAAAGTCAGGGCATATTTTCAATATCTGCTCTATTGCCAGCATCGCGGCCTATCCGAACGGCGGCTCTTACACCATTTCGAAATTTGCGCTGCTGGGTTTTTCGAAAAGTCTTCGCGAAGAACTAAAGAAATTTGGAATACGGGTAACAGCGGTAATGCCCGGTGCAACCAAAACGGCCAGCTGGGAAGGAGTCGATTTGCCGGAAGAACGATTTATGAAAGTGGAAGATATAGCCGATGCAGTGTATGCGGCCTATGCGCTGTCCGGCAGAAGCGTTGTTGAAGAGATGATTATCCGTCCTCAGTTAGGGGATATTTAAGGTATTATTTTGCCTCCGCGTGAGTTACAATCTCTTCGGATCGCTTAAATTTGCAATAATTCAACCTCCTTCGTGAGCACAACCTCTGTCGACGTCCGTCCTTATTGCAATAGCCTGATCCGCTATGAACGGAGAAGAACGCGCGTGGTAAACATTGGCGGCGTGCCGATGGGTGGCGAAAATCCCATCCGGGTGCAGTCGATGACAACGGTCGACACCATGGACACCATCGGATCTGTCGAACAAACGATTCGCATGGTCCAGGCCGGCTGCGAATATGTGCGCATCACAGCCCCCAGCATCAAGGAGGCGCAAAATCTGGCCGAGATAAAAAAAGAACTCAGGAAAAGGGGCTATTCAGTCCCCCTGATTGCCGATATCCATTTCACACCGAATGCCGCCGAATTGGCTGCGCGGATTGTTGAGAAAGTACGCGTCAACCCGGGGAATTACGCCGATAAGAAACGGTTTGAACAGATCGACTATTCCGAGTCGGCTTACCAGGGAGAGCTGGATCGAATACGCAAGAAATTTTCCCCCCTGGTTCAAATTTGCAAAGAGTATGGAACAGCTATGAGGATTGGAACCAATCATGGATCCTTGTCCGATCGCATCATGAGTCGCTATGGTGATACGCCGCTGGGGATGGTGGAATCGGCGCTGGAGTTCTTGCGAATATGCGAGGACCTTCTGTACTATGACATTGTGCTGTCCATGAAGGCAAGCAACCCCCAGGTGATGATACAAGCTTACCGGCTACTCGTGCAAAAATTGGACGAAGAGGGATTTCAGCCATATCCATTGCATCTGGGTGTGACGGAAGCAGGAGACGGTGAGGATGGCCGGATCAAATCATCGGTGGGCATCGGCACCTTGCTGGAAGATGGATTGGGCGACAGTATCCGCGTTTCATTAACCGAAGAGCCGGAGGCTGAAGTACCTGTGGCCAAAGCCCTGGCAGACCGGTATGTTTTGCGCAAGGGCAGTTCTATTCCTGCAATCACTCATTACCCGATCAATCCATTCGTATATACACGTCGGGCTACGCATGGGGTCGTTAATTTTGGAGGTCACCAGGTACCGCGCGTTATTGCGGACTTTTCCTCCAGGGCAAATGTTACGGTCGCCTCCCTTTTTGCCCTGGGCTACCATTACGCTGTTCCACTGGATAAATGGAACATTGCGGACATGGCGTGTGATTACGTTTTCCTTGGCGACAAATCAATTGACTTTGAAATCCCTGGAACCCTCGGTTTGATTTACCACCACAAAACGTGGTTGATACAAAAGGGAAAAGAGCGGGTTTATCCATTCATAAGGCCGGGTGATTATTTGAAAAGGGTTGAGCAATCTTCTACGCTGAATTTTATTCATGCAGCGCTGAGTGATTGTACTCCTGAATTGATCAGGATTCTTAATCAGGATCCCACGGCCGTTCTTTTGATCGACACGGTCAACGATCATGGCATGGCCGAGCAGCGCAGGCTGTTTGTCGAGTTGATGAACAGCGGCTGCAGTGTACCCGTTGTTATTGGCAGGGCCTATCGAAATCTCACCCCCGAGCAACTTCAGCTTAATGCAGCCACGGATATGGGTGGACTGCTCATCGATGGGCTGGGCGATGGCCTCTTTATTTCTGCCGAGCATTGCGGTGGCGACAGAATCGCAAACGAAACATCCTTTAATATTCTGCAGGCAACGCGCACCCGCATTTCAAAGACAGAATATATTTCTTGTCCCTCCTGCGGAAGGACGCTCTTTGACTTACAGGAAACAACCGCCAAGATTCGCTCCAGGACCAATCATCTCAAGGGAATAAAGATCGCGATCATGGGATGTATTGTTAACGGACCCGGTGAAATGGCCGATGCCGACTATGGTTATGTGGGCTCCGGGCCGGGAAGGATCACGTTATATCGCGGCAAAGAAGTGGTAAAGCGAAACGTCCCTGCAAAGGAGGCCGTCGATGAGTTGATTGGTCTTGTTCAGGAAGACGGGAATTGGATAGAACAAGTGGCTGCCGAAAAGAAGTAGTAGCATGGAGAATCAACATAAGAATTTAGAACCATCGGAGAGAAAGAAAAAAAAAGTTAGTCTAAGGGAATTTTTTTCATTGGGTGAGGTGGGCGCCTATTTTTTCAGGAAGAAGAATCCTTCACGGCCTTCCAATATTAATATCACGCTGATGCACGGTATCAACAAGATAGCCATCATTGTTTTTCTGTTGGGCATAATTTTTTTTATACTCAAGCGTTTTCTATGAACATTGAGTCCTACCGGAGTTATTGTTTATCCAAGAAAGGGGTCACCGAAGAATTTCCATTTGGAGAAGAAACGATCGTCTTTAAGGTAATGGGAAAGATGTTCACACTGTCGGATGTGACAGAATTTGGGAGCGTCAATCTGAAGTGTGATCCGGAAGCAGGTGCTGAACTTCAGGAAAAGTTTCCTTCGGTCCAGCCCGGGTATCATATGAACAAGAAGCACTGGATCACGGTCGTCGTCGACGGTTCGGTGTCCGACAAGCTATTCCAGGCATGGATCGATGCCTCTTATGACCTGGTTGTCAAGGGTTTATCGAAGAGAGAAAAATCAACACTTGATGCTTTATAGGTTGAAAATCAATATCTTACGAATTATTACATTGACCGAATTACTTGGGGTTAATTCTTTATTTTTGTTGATTGCGTTAATACGGTCCCATGAGTAGGGCATTGCTTTTGTTAGTTGGCTGTCTCCTCGTGCTGGTTTCCTGCACCCAGCGTATGATTTGTCCTGCCTATCAAAGTGCCTTTATGTACGACAAGGATGCCCTGCGCAAGCGGTTTAGTTACTTCAACGAAGATTCCACGCCGAAGATTCTGACCGTCAGCAAAAACAAATACCTCATCATTCCTGAGCAATCCTACCGCAAGAAGATCCGCAGCATGCAGACCATTGAAATGAAGCCGATTTATCCGAAGGTGCCGGATTCCTTATTGATGAAGAAAGACGACGAATTTGCCGGTGCAGAACAGGAAGCCAGTGACACCCTTGCCGCTGCAAATAAGGAGCCGGTGGACAGCGCCTACGCAATTAGCAAAGACAAGGAGGTAAGGGTCTTGATTTATGACATCGACAGTTTGAAGTATCACATCGAAAATGTGAAGTTCAACGCAGATCAGGACAATTACATGTGGTATTTTCGCGATGTGCTCGTATTACCCGATGTTCGTGCCGCTATTGATGAAGAAAAGAATACGAAAGTTGGCAAGTCCATCAAAGCGAAGGCCATTGCAAAAAAGGAGAAGAAAGGATTTTTTGGTTTCTTCAAAGACCTTTTCAAGAAGAAACCAAAAAATGATTCAACATCTGTTGCTCCGGCAGAACCGGCTGGTCAGCCCGCGGACTCAACATCAATCAGCGCCCCAAAGGAAAAAAAGGGTGGACTCTTCAAGAGGAGGAGTAAAGCGGAACGGAAAGCCGCCCAGCTAAAGAAGGACCCCGCGAAGAAAGAGGAAGACGGATTTTGAGCGATCATGGGGCTGTGATGTTTCGTATTGAAAATGAAGCGGTGAATTATTTTAGTTAGAGGTTACGACATCAGTCATGGACCGTTTTCTTTTGCGCGGACGAGGATTTAACCCTTTCAGGGTAATTTTCTTTTTGTGTTCGCACCACTCACATTTCCGTCTTCTAAAAGATTCAACCCTTTCCGGGTTTGACTAGACACAAAGAAAGCGAATATGAAGAATCAACCATGAAATTTACGGTGCGGAAAACCGTGCAAAATGATTCAACCCTTTCAGGGTTGCCACTGACTACAAAGAAAGGAGTTATGAAAAACTAATTGTTGGATTTCCAAAGCGGAAAACCTTACAAAATTTAGTTCTTGCATTCCGATAATGCCCTTGGTACTGGAGCCATCTTTGGGTCAGCCTTTTTAATACTTACTTGATTAACCAAAATTCATTGCCCTGAAAGGGCTTCATCGATTAGCACAGGGCAACGCCCTGTGTCATCAATTCCTGTCCTAATCATTCAACCCCACACATACCTTTTATCATTTGCAATCCCATCCTCAGTAAGAAAGCCCTGCATTCATCCTGAAAGGTCATCCTCTAATCAAACAACGTTAAATTGCCATACTGATCCGCCGGAGGCGCTGGGGCGATCAACGTAATATCGTTGGCGGTGAGCAAATTGATTCGGTGCGAGATCGTGTAGCCATCCATTCTGGATGGTTCGTAGGGTTTTAGCATTGAAAGAAGGTCAGGGCCTGTCGATGGAGTGAGCCACTGGTGTTCCGCTTCCCTGGAAAGAATGACAGGCATTCGGTCATGGACGATTGCAACCAGCTTGTTGGCAGCACAGGTAATCAGCGTGAAGGTGTGAAACTGCTCCCCATTTTCATCTTCGTATTCTTCCCACAATCCTGCCATCGAAAAAAGTTCTTTGTTCTGCAAGGTGTACCGATAGGGGATGGCCGTTTTCTTTCCTACTTTTTTCCATTCGTAAAATCCATCGGCGGGCACGAGGCACCGCCGCTCGGCGAGCATCTTCCGGTATACGGGTTTTTCGGGAATTGATTCTGCCCGCACGTTGATCATCTTTTCGCTGATGGGTTTGTTCTTGGCCCAACCGGGTGCCAGGCCCCAATAAAAAAAAGAAAGACCCTGAGGGCCCGTGTTGGTGATCACCGGCAAGAGTTGTGCGGGTGCTGCATTGTAATTCGGCTGATAAGCCGCGGATACGTCGACGGAAAACCGGCTTCCCAGTTGACTGGCATTGGCACAGATGGAGTATCGACTGCTCACGATGTGATAAATTCTAAGGCCCTTAGCTCTGACCAATATAATCCATTCTTGTTGAAAAGTGCGAAGCCAACGTGCCCACCATGGTCGGGAATTTCGAGTATTACCTGAGGATGATCTTTGAGCTGGTTGGCCGGATAACATTCAGGACCAAGAAATGGGTCATTTTTTGCGTTTACGATCAGCGTGGGTAGTGTAATACCATTGACAAAGCGGGCGGAACTGCTTTCGCGGTAATAATGCATAGCATCGCGGAAGCCATGCATCGGAGCCGTAAAGCGATCATCAAATGACATAAGGCTATCAATCCGGTCGATACCTTTGTAATCAATTTCGGGCCGGTGATGAGCCTTTTGCCTAACCTTTTTTTTAAGACTTTTCAAGAAGCGACGTGAATAGAGCCAGTTGCCAGGCTGCGATATTTTTAAACAACCGCTGTGCAAGTCCATCGGAACGGAAAAGGTGACTGCTTTTTTGATATAGGAATGTACTCCGGGACCACGTTCCCCCAGGTACTTCAGCGTCAGGTTGCCGCCCAGGCTGAATCCGATTAAATACAGTTCCTGGTAATTCCTGATGGCATGTTGTACAACCACGTCCAGATCGTCGGTTGCTCCGCTGTGATAGAATCGCGTTTGCCGGTTCATTTCCTCACTGCAGCCGCGGTAGTTCCAGGCCAGCACGTCAAAGCCGTTGTCAAAAAAGGCCTTGGCCATACCCCTCACATAAGCCCGGTAAGTATTTCCTTCCAGCCCGTGTGAAATGATGACCAACCTGCTTGAATTTTTCTTGAGCCAATCCAGATCGAGGAAGTCATCATCCGGCGTGTTGATCCGCTCGCGTTGGTAACGCTGGGTAGTCACCTTGCGCAACAAAGCAGGGTAAATGGTTTCCAGGTGCGCGGTGAAAAGCGGAAAGGGGGGAGAGTAGGGGGTCATTGGTTATTAAGCCCTGGGCCTTGGTCATTGGGCCTTGGGAATTAGGTGTCAAGTCTCAGGTCTCAAGTCCAAGGTCCAAAGTCCAAGGTCTAAAGTTTAGAGTCTAAAGTCTAAAGACCACCTTTAAACTTATATGCCGAGCAACCGAATACCGATCAGGATGGTCAGGATTAAAGGATTTACAGGATTGACCAATGACCGAATACCAACCTACCGACCCACCGAATACCGACCTACCGATTACTGACCTATTGAATACTGACCTACCGAATACCGATCAGGATGGTCAGGATTAAAGGATTTACAGGAT
>JBGPGZ010000155.1:0-8726 GCA_041484175.1 Cyclobacteriaceae bacterium
AGACCATAAAGTATCCGAAGAGGTGGTATTGAACTTGAGCGCAGTTACCATCGACTTAATATTCTTATTGGCGTTTCGAACACTATTTACCGTGAAGATGGTGTTGCCATCCGTGGTAAGCGCGTCGGCCGAATAATCAACGCGCTTGTTGTTCACTGTGGTGGTGTCCCCATAACTCAGATCGTGCCCATTTGTTATTGTTCCATCCAGATCCATCTTAATGAGACGCGACTTCCGTATGTAAAGATCGTTTACCTGTGCAGCTTTGAGGTTAACTTTAATACTGTCTCCAACAATCAAGTAACCGTCCGACAACACCTTGAGCGCGCCGGCCGTGCCACCCTTAATTCCCTTTCTCCATACTTGATTGCCGAACCCATCCATTTGGATCACAATGATTGTAAATTCACTTGAAGAAACGCTGTCGCCCACAAGAATGAAACCATCACCCGCAATATCCGCTGCCACCGCCTGGTAATTGCCAACACCCCCATAGAAGTGCAAAAAAGTGCTCCGGTCGGCGGGTTTTGCATCCTCCAGGTTCTTGCAGGCAGCCACCGTTAGAAAAATAATAATGGATAGCAAAAAGCCGGCCTTCATTTTTTTGTCAATGTGAATCATCATTTCTTGAGTGTGTCCCATTCCCTGAAAAAAAATTATTTTCTCTTCAATTTTTTAGGATTGAAAAAATTCTGGACATATCCTACCGACACAGACACTGCACTAAGCCTGTAAATACCGTCGACATAACCGTAATTGAATAAAAGAGATTGGTTCGCCAGGAGGGTAGAGGCGGAATTAACCCTGGATAAGCCATAACCATATTTGACCTCGCCAACAGCATACCCTCCGGCGATTCGAAATTTGATCCCCGCTCCCACAAGGAGGCTGACGTTTATTTTCTGCCGCTGCGGAAATACGTCGAAGGTCTGTGATTCTATAGATTGAGCTTTCGATCGTTTTTCGTCGCCGGTAATGGAAGACGAGAGAAGATAGTCAACTGAAAATCCCCCGGTAACAAATGGATTCAACCGGTTTTCCGTGATTCGATACTGGGCTAGAATGGGTAATGATATCCAGTTCAATTTTTCAAGACCCGTGGTCGTTGCATGGGGCGTTGTCTCTCCCGGATTCATACTTTGAAATGTGTTGGAGAATGATTTTGACGTGTAATGAAGTTCTCCATTAAGGGTGAGGTCATCATTGAGAGGCACCTCGGCGACGATGCCGCCGCCAAATCCGACTTTGTAGGTGTACTTACCCGTTCCATTGCTTACTGGGTTATAATCGCTTACATTCGGTTGCGTAGCATTGACATTAAACTTTACGCCTAGCCGGTACACGGGTCTTGTTCGAAACGTCTTGTACAACCCGATAAATTCCGCCGGGTCAACATCGGGGTTTGGGATGAAATACGGATCTGTCCTCAACAATTCCAGCATGGATTTGTCAGCTTCCTCAGGCTCCTCCAAATAAATATAGGCCAGCGTGAGGAAAGTATACGCCTGTACTTTTTCTGATTGCGTAAAGCCATCGGTGAGGCATCGCTTCAGGAGTTCGGGAAGCTCATGAAGTCGCCCCTGATCATACGTAGACCTTGCCAATCGAAGGGTCTGTGCGCAATTGATTATTTGCTGCGAATAAGCCCCTTCGATAACGATGAAGGTTAGCGCGAGTAAAAATAGAATCTTCTTCATCGCTCTATTTATTGTTGCCAGGCAAATTTGAACAAGTAGACTCATAGGGTAGATCCGCCATGTAGAGTTCCCACTCATCTTTATTCATATTCCTTTTTACCAACGAGCACAATTCGGTTGACATCCTGGGTATCTTGGTGGGCCAGGCATGGATGGTTTGATTGACGCCCTTTACGGTTTGTTCGACGCTATGGATACCGGCGATTAGTTGCTCATCATCTGGCGTGAAGGCGACACTCCATACCCAGTCGTGATCGGCGAGTACCTGTGGTTGCTCATTCAAATGATTGATGTTCCAAAGGCGAACAGAACCATCTTTGCTGGCGGTTGCCATGAATTGCCCCGAAAAATTAAATTTGATTTGCTCTATCTGAGAGGTGTGACCGGATAACACGCGTTGTGTAATCCCGGAATCAATAATTCTCACAATGCCATTTTCATCGCCCACTACAACTCTTCTGCTGTCGGGCATAAAAGAAACGGCCAGGATGTCTTTCTTTTCATTGAGAATCGGGTAAGGGGTAGCCGAATAATTCTTTTTGATGTCCCAGATGTAGAGATTTCCTTCGGCTCCGGCACCCGCCAATTTGGTGCCATCGGGGCTCAGATCCACCGACGTTATCTTTTCTGTGGACTTGATCACCTCGGTTGCCGTATTGAGATCACAATACATAATGCTATGGCCTGAATTACACCTTGCATAAAAACCCTTGCCATCGTTCGTGAAATTAATATTTTCAATATCGGATTTGTAACCGGTGATTTTCTTGGGCTCGCTGCCTGCATTGTTCAGATTAAATAAGAGTATATAATTAGCATCCCGATCAGCGGGAAAAAGACCCCCTGCCGCCAGCATGCTTCCATCCGGGCTGATATCCATGGAGTAGATCTGGTAATCGTCAAACTGTTTTACCAACTCGCCGTTCCATGTGTCGTTTTGGTGACTCCACCGGATCACGCGTCCGTCACTTCCTCCGGAGTAAATGTTATTATTGGATTGTCTGGTGACCAGGGCCCTGGCAGCACCTTTCACGTGCCCCTCCAGACTCCTTGTAAGTGGATGGTCAAACTTCTTTAGTGCAGTAAACAGTCCATTGTAGATATCATTATCAAATGGATAACCGTTATACTTTGTATTGAAGTTATAAGCCTGCTGAGCGAGTAGTCCCTCCACCTCATTGTCGCTCAACTCCTTTGATTTTAGAGCGATGGCTTTGGCAGTGGAGAGATAGCGCTCGCGTTGGGCTTTTGCTTCCTCCTCCCGTGCCCTTTGCTCGTTGGTCTTCGCTTCTTGTTCTGCCTTTCGGGCAGCAACGGCATTTTGATTAGCCAACTGTTCCTGCTGTTTGGCCAGAATGGCATTTGCTTCCGCTAATTTCTGCTGCTTCTTTGCGAACTCTGCATTTTCCAATGCAATTCCTTTCTGATGTACCGCCTCGGCTTCAGCGATTCTCGCCAGCTCAGCTTCTTTGGTTGCTCTCTTGGCTTCCTTATCCGCCCTTTCTGCGTTTTGTTGTGCTAGTACCGTCTGTTCTTTCGCCAATTTCTCCTGCCTCTTTGCCTCGGTCTGCTGGATCAATGCATAAACAAATGCAATCAAGGCTACCACCAGGAACATACCCAATACGAGCGCCGTCACACGCGCGCGCTGCAGCCTGCGTTTTGCCTCCAGTTCCTTAATGCGCTGCTCGGTTTCGAATTCTTTCTTTGAATATTCAAGGAAGATCATCGTCCGCTCAAAGGCGGGGTGATATCGTTGCCCCCACACCAGCGTAGGTTTGTGTTTTGCCTGCCAGTTTAATGCCAGCTGCAAATCAGGAGGTCTCCAAAGACCGGCCTTGCCTACCTGGTATTGGGTAGCCGCTTCCGCAAGCCGCTGATACATCTGCACCGCCTCCGCTTCGTCATCCACCCAATTTTTCAGACGCACCCAAATCCGCATCAAACTCTCATGCGAGATATCGATCATGGACTTGGAGGTAAGCTCTGTGCCATGAGCAGGCGTGAGCAAAGACCTTCCGGGTTCACGGAATTTCTCAATGACCGCGATAATGTCTCCCTCCGACACATCGCTGATGGCCGCAATTTCATTCAACCTTGTAGGCCTGCGAATACCAAAGTTCTCGCCTCTTTTTTCCGTAATGGCTTTGAACATGATCTCGCAGATCCGTTTCTGATCTTCATCCAATTCATCGTAGGCCTCGTTGGCATGTTGCGACAAGGCCTCCGACATGGTGCCGATGGCTTCATAATGCTTCAGATCTACTGCCTCGTCAGGATAATCTTTGTATTGCATCCAGTAGCTCCAGGTCCGCATGAGCGCGTGCTGCAGAATGGGTAATTGGTCCGGATTATCCCCCAGGTCATTAAGCAGTTGCTGCACCAGCCGCGGCGCAACATGAGCTCCCCCTACTGCAACAGGTCCTTCGATCGCGCGCCGTTTCTGATCGCGCGTCATTTGAGGGATCAGGTAATGACTGTCGTTGATCTTCCGCGTCAATTCCGGGAATTGTGCGCAATCGCCGATAAAATCGGATCGCATCGTTATCGCCACATAAATGGGCGCGTCCGGATAGTTGATCCCTTCCATCAGGAGATTGACAAAGGCAAGTGTTTCGTCTACGGAGCCTGGATCGGTGCTGTCTTTGAATCGAAAGAGCTCTTCAAACTGGTCTACCAGCACCAGGTAATTGATGTCGGCCGATCTCCGGGATTGCTGGATTGCCTCAACCAGACCGAGCGAACTGCTGCGCAGCAAGGTAGAGACAATCGTGCGCTTGATTTTTTTGTCATCGCTATCAGAGGAGTTGTACTCGCGCGAAGATTTTAGCAATGACTCTGCGAGGTTATCAATCGGCCCGGCGCCCGGGCGGGTCACCACCACTTCCCAGTTCGGGCTGGCGTCGGTGAGGAAACCACCGTAGAGGATCGGCAACACACCGCAATAAATGAACGAAGACTTACCACTTCCGGAAGGACCGATAACACCCACAAAACGGTTCTTGGAAAGCTTGAGAAGGACTTCGTCACTCTGGCCCTCGCGTCCAAAGAAAAGATGACTCTCTTCAATTTTGAACGGGCGCAGGCCCGGGAAGGGATTGCTGGTCACCGCGGTTGAGGGTGAACCAGGAATTGCTTCAACCATCTGGCTCATATTCTTTAAGCTTTAAATTCCTCCAAAAAAAGTCTCAGTGATTCAAGTGACTTGGTTTGATCACCGCTGATCAACGTCAGGTTTTGATTTTTAAAACCCTCCAGGCCAGCCAGGTTTTCTGACAGAATCGCTTTTCCACGAATCGGTTTTTTCCTTCCAAACCCGGGGGCCTTCAGTAAGTCCAGCACTTTCATCCGTACCCACTGATCGTTTACTTTTCCTTTAAAAATAACGGCGCCGTCAAACGTGCGAAGATTTTCAATGTGTTTCTTTCTCGATTCAAGCAAGTCCCCTTCAAATTCCGGTGTCAGCACTTTAAAACCTGATTTTTCTATCACATCCATAAAAGGCTTGACTTCCGAATGGTCAATCCGGTCGTGGACCAGGTAAATGGATTTGCCGGCGAAATCATCCTGCCCTTTTCGCTCCTGGGATTCGAGCAGTTCTTCGCGCATGATGTTTTTGAAATCTTCCAACGGGTTCTGAAGGATCTCGGCGCCTTCCTGGGCCTCCGTGTCGCGGCGGATGGTGTCGATAAAGGAGCGTTGCTTGTCGCTGGCGTTCTTGAGATTAGGAGCAATCCAGATAAGCCGGGAGAATTCTTCTTTCCGCGCGCGTTTGGCAACCGCTGATTCTGAAGCCAGGCGGTTTTGAATATCCACGATGGACAAGTCGGCGCCTTCGGGTATTTCTCCATAAGCGCTTCCTATCAGGTGGATGGAAAGCGTGCTTTCATCGAGGTCTTTTCTTACACTTCGCTCCAAGTCTCCATACCGGGCGGGCAACGTATGATCTGGCAACACTACATATCCATGGCGCTGCAACTCGCGCTTGATGATGTTTCGCTGAACGGACAAATCGTGACCCGTTTCCGCCAGGTAAATGGTCTTGCGCTTGAAAATATTTTTTACCTCGGTCTTCATCTCACCTTGCTTCAGCATCAACAGGGTTTCGTGGATATCATAGGCAAGATCTACCATTTTCATCCAGTATTGCCGTTCGGCCTCCTCGCTAAAGAAGTCGGAGTATTCTTTCATTTGACCCGTTTCGGCATCGAGCTGGTACATGTCGTAGCCCAACAAATCGCGGAGCCGCGGGGGCTGCTCCGGGAGTGTGAGCGGGGACTTCAGCACTTTAAATACCCTGTTGAACTTGGAGGAAGAAGATATTTTGAAGAAAGCCTCCACCGTGTCGAGGCAGCGGCCGGATTGCACAAAGTCCTTTGACAAAATAGCAACCATGACCGCGGCGGTATCCATCGTGGAAGCCGTGGCCGAATCAAACTCTGACTTAAGCACAACGTTTGGCTTGGTACCGAGAACCTGGTAAAGCATTAGTTCCAGGAATTTCTTAAACTGCGAAACCCAGCCCAGGTCACTTTTCTTGGCTAGTTCGTTGTCCTTGTCGGCAAAGTGAATCAGTACGTCAATGTCTAAAGCCATCGGATTCGTTAATTAAATAAATGATATATTCCGTTCTAAACTTTTACTGCATCCTTCTTCTCTTTTCCGGTCACATTCTTAATCAGACCTTGAACCAATTCGTGGTGGTTGGCGAGTACGAAATAGAAATCGGGCAAATTGATTCTAAAGACAACGGACCGTTCAGACGCGACTGCCTCGGTGACTTTCAGCGTGGGGCCCTCCTGGAAAAGGTCGCCAAATACGCTTCCCTTTTTTAGTATAGCAACTTCCTCGTCACCGTTTTTTAATTTGATTTCTCCGATGGCAACAATCAGAATGGGGGTGCCTTCATCGGCCTTGCTGAACACAATCCGTTCCTTCGGTTTCAGATCGAGCGGAAGAATTTTGTCTGCCAGGTCGCTGATCGAATTTCCGGGAATGCCTTTGAATGCAGGCAATTGTCTGATAAAATGAATCATTTCAACACCCAGAAAAAATCCATCATCGAGGCCATCGAGCAGTTGGTTGTTGCGAATGGAGGAATCGAGAAATTTTTTATCCCGGTGAGGGAGGCGTTCGGAGATCGTGTCGTACGCGTTTTTGTCTTTGTTATAGATCACCCAGGCCGACACCTCTTGCAGGAATTTGTCATGGTTAAACATCTGACTGATCAGTCCGCGGCTGACCCTGAAATTGGAAATATAGGCTGCCGCATATACCGCACACACTTTGGTCCATCGGTTGTTATAATTAAAATCCCGGTTGAGGATATAATTGATGACCTGAACCGGATTGTAGCTCTCCCGCGGGAAGTAGATCTGGAGTTGCTCCAGTTTGTCTTTTGTGGCCATGTCATCCAGGAGGGGGACCAGCTTTGGCTTCAGGTCCTGATCGACAAACAAATCAAGGAGTTCCAATCCATACGCAATTCCGTCGGGAGTTCCTGTTTCAATATTCTCGCGCGCCAGTTGAACGGACTGCGGATCGTAGAGCAGGGAAAGAAGCAGGGTAATTTGATCATAGTTGTCCGTCACTTCTTCAAAGAGTGCCTCTTTCAAAAATCTAAACTCCGGTTTTTCGGGTAGCTCGTCGAGCGCAGCGAGGTTCCAAAGCGTCTTGCCCATCTCCACATCCAGCAAGTCCTTCACGGCCAACACCTCTCTCCCTTTTGCCTGGTAATTGATAAAGCGCAAAGAATACAAGATCTGCTTTACGATACGCTTATCCGGGTAATCAATTTTTTTCCATAAGAGTGACAGTGCCTCAGTACCACCAATATGACCCATGATTTGAACGATCTTTAACATAACCAGGTCGCTTCGACCCGACTTATGAAAAGCGGCCTCTAAAACATGGAGCGCCTTGGCTCCCGCCTCTTTCAACGCCGACGTGGCCCCATACGAATAGACCGGCGAAGCAAGCAGGTCAATCAGCACATTCCATGTTTCCGGGCGCTTTACCTTCCGCGCCGTCAACAATGCTTCATTTCTGACTTTGGGATCTGCATCGCGCAATAATTCAAGCAGTATAAAGATGGTTTTCGGACTGATCAACTTTCGAAGCAGCTTGGCCACAAGCACGCGGTCCACTTGTTTTACCGACTTGCTCAACTTCATCAGTTTTTCCGGTGAGATGGAAAGCAGGTCGCTATCTTCTGCCAAACCGGCGGCTTCTGCAGCAAGATTCCTTGTTTCAGTATTTTCCTGACCGATACCCAGTTCCTGGATCTTTTCAAGTGCGAATTGCTTTACTCTTTTAAGACTGCCTTCAGACAGGGGAATAATAGAAGACTCAAATAGCGCAGGCTCCAGTCGTTCCATCAGTCGCAATCCATATATAGCCTTCTCCTCTGCCGTACTGCGCACTTCCTTTTCCAGCACGCTGCCCATCGTATATTCCTTGATAATATCCTTCTCGACTGTTGACTTATTCTTGATCAGCGAACTTTGCAACGTGTCGCGGTAGCCATGATACATCCGGTTCGTTACCCAATACCAAATGGCAAGCAAGGGTAGGGTGAACATGGTGATGGAGAGGAGATCAAAGATCTTGAATTGATTGATCAACACGATCAAACCACCGGCCACCGTACTCGCAATGGCAGTGACAATTCCGTCAATTTTGGTTTGGGTATCGATCTTGATGGTCTTGTCGATCGGTACGTAATAAAACTTAAATGTCGGCGTATCGATGGCGTCGCGGAGCAAGTTGACAAACAACTTACTCATTGCAACCATGATGAAGAAGTAAATGGCATTCGCTCCTGAAATCGTCGCATCGATTCCATAGATCGAGCCCAGTCCGAGTGCCGCGGCGGTAAACAAGATCAGCAACAATGGGTTGATGATGAGCGATACGCGAAGACCATAATCCTTGTTGATCCTGTCTGTAGCGAGGTTGGTAAATAGGAAACTGAAGATAACGATAGTGCCTTCGAAGAAGCTAAGGAAGTAAGGAACCCCCTCACTATCG
>JBGPGZ010000156.1:0-8631 GCA_041484175.1 Cyclobacteriaceae bacterium
ATGTCGTCCCTAACGGGACTTATACTCGGATTCCAGGTGGTGATCCCTTGAGCGAGGATACTTTTTGAAGTTCGGGCTGAATTGCGATTTTGGATTGATTAGTGAATGGCGAACGGCGAATTGGATTTATTTACATGTTGGTAAAGCATCTACCAATGACTAATGACTAATTGCCAACGACCAATGACTTCCTACGGCAGCGCAAATGCCACGTAGGCATCCCCGGATTTGGTTCCCAGCTTTCCTCCACCGCAGGCAATGGCGATATACTGCTTCCCACCGGCCTCATATAAGCTCGGTGTCGCAAAACCAGGCGCGGGCAAATCGGTTTCCCACAAAAGTTTTCCGGTAAGCTTATTAAAGGCCCTGAATTTTCCATCTCTGGATGCGGCGATGAATAGCAAGCCACCGGAAGTGACCACGGGTCCTCCGTAGTTCTCCGTTCCGGTAATAATTCCTTTTTGTTTGAATTCCGGATATTCGCCCAATGGGATCTGCCAGTTAATCTTGCCAGTATTCAGGTTGATGGCATTCAATGTGCCCCAGGGTGGATTAATGGCTGGAAGTCCCTCCTTGGTTAAAAACTTGTTATATCCGGTAGTAGAATAAGGAAGATTCAGAAATGAATCAAGAGCAACTGGAGGCGTTTCAAAATGGTCTTTCTGCTTTGATTTCAACTCTAAAATATAGGAGGCAATTGCCCTATTTTCCTGCTCCGATATGTTCTTAAAGGCAGGCATCATTCTTCTGCCGGTGGACATCAATTCAATCAAGGAAGCCTCGTTGTATCGTTTTTCGACACCGATCAATGACGGATAATTACCGCCCCCTTTCCTGTCCGGGCCATGGCATGCCATACAGTACTTTATATATAGTCTCGTTCCCGCCTTTAAATTTGTTTCATTTCCGGGCGTTTCCGTTTTTACATCGACGATCGTGAGAACCCATGGCATTTCATTGGCATTGACATAGAGTACACCTGTCGTTGGATCAAATGAGGGGCCACCCCACTCTGCAGCTCCATCAAAACCGGGAAAAACGATCGTGCCTTGTTTGGAGGGAGGTGTAAATAGGGCTCCCCTTTGATAGCTCAGAAACTTTTTCTTTAAGTCCTGGTAAGAAGAATCCGGCACCAGATCGTTAAGATCTTCCTCGGTAAAGCGTTGACGCGCGAATGGTTTTGGCAAAGAAGGGATCGGTTGCGTTGGCCAAAGTTTTTCGCCAGTCAATTCTGAATTCGTGGACACGGATATTTCCTCCACCGGAAACAGCGGTTTGCCGGTTTCCCGATCAAACAAAAAGACAAAGCCTGATTTCGTGGGTTGGGCAACTGCATCGATTTGCCTGCCCTCATGGCTAACGGTTACCAGAGCAGGGGGCGTTGGAATATCCCAGTCCCATACGTCATGATGAACGGTCTGGAAGTGCCAAATGTACTTACCGGTGGCCGCATCCAACGCCAATAAACAATTGGCAAATAAATTGGCGCCTTTTCTTTTGCCACCATAAAAATCAAACGCCGCCGAGCCGGTGGGGGCAAAGAGAATTCCGCGCTTCTCGTCCAGGCTGAATCCGGACCATGAATTAGCGCCACCGATGTGCCGGTAAGCGGTGGAGTCTTCCCAGGTGTCAAATCCAAACTCCCCGGGTTGCGGGATGGTGTGAAAAATCCATCGTTGCTTTCCGGTTTTCACGTCGTAAGCACGGATGTGCCCGGGCGCTGCGTCACTTCCCTCCGACACCCGCGTGCCCACAATCAACAAATCATTAAAAATGATACCGGGTGAAGTAGAGGTCACGGATAAATTATGGACATCTCTTTCCAAGCCATCGTGCAGGTCAATACTACCACCGTTACCAAATGAAGTAATCAGTTCACCTGACCCGGCGTGAATTGAAAATAGAAAGGGACCAACGGAGTAAAAAATTCTTTTATCACTTCCTTCTTCCCAATAAGTTACCCCCCTGCTATTGTTCAACGTGAGCCTTGCGGATGAATCGCCTTTCGATTTTGCCTTGTGCGGATCAAATATCCATTTCTCTTTTCCGGTGATGGCGTCCAACGCCAATAATTTCAATTGAGGGGAGGTCCCGTACAACACACCGTCAATGATTATCGGGTTGCATTGAATTTGAGAGTGATTGATGTTGTCTTCGTCCATGCTGTGGTAAACCCAGGCAATTTTTAACTCACCAACATTGGATGTATCGATCTGGTGGAGCGTGCTGTAGCGTATATTTTCCTTTGATCCGCCTGCAACCCGCCATTGGGTAAATCGCTTTTCAGAATTGGAAGTACAGGCCTGCAGGAAAATGAATCCAATAAGAATGCAGACCGCTGCAATGCGATTAAAATTCTTTCTGTCCATAGAATTCGGATAAAGTTTAATGATACGGTGTTTGGGAATCAAGTTAGCAAGTCGTCTGACAATAGAAATGGCCACTTACCGGATTGGCAAATAAATTCTTCCAGATCGCACAAAACCGGCATACCCCATAATAATCAACTATTTTGCTGTTTAACTCCTTTTTCGGACAGCTTAACTCCTTAATAGACTATTTAACTGGAAAATTTATTGAGATTAACGATTACCTATCGGATCATGTGGTCATTAACGGTTACCTTCTTATAGAATGAGGCTGGCGGCAAGGCAGATGGTCGTGTCTGGGAGAGGGATCGATCAGAGCGGGTCTAAAACTGACCCCGAAAGAGTCAAAAAGTGAAAAAAAGCGCCATTGCCTTGAATAAAACTCAGATTTCACTCTTTCCAGGGAATTTGTGCCAAAACAAGCAAAAAACGTGGTTTAAGGCCAGGGTTTATTGGCCTGGATCGCTCGATTCGCAGTCACCTGAAAGACCCGTAAAAGGGCCTGTCAGATTGACTTGTGAAACATTAAAATATTGGCTCAAAAAGTCAGTTTTTATCAGCAAAAATGACGTTTCGTCAATTGCAATCGAGTGAATAAAGGGGCGAAATTTTATGAAAAAATATTGTAACAGTCTCTTTGTTTAGCGAGGTAAAAATAATATATATTCGTATTATAGTTCTAGTTGGCTTTAAGGGAATCCCGCCTGTTTGTTTTCCTTTGAAGCATTCTCATTTTACTTATCAATAGTTCGATGAAAAAAATATTAATCATCGAGGATGATGATGCTTTGTGCTGGTTGCTAACCAAAATACTTTCCTTAAAGTATGATGTTAGCGTCATGAATAACGGAATGGAGGCGATGGGATGGCTTACGGAAGGTAATTTTCCGGAGTTGATCATTTCTGACCTGAATATGCCTTCTCTCAACGGAATGGAATTACTTGAAAATATCCGATCGAGTGGTTTTCTCAGGGAAATCCCTGTTATTATCCTGTCTGGCGACGAGAATCCCGCTCATAAGAGGCAATGTTTGGATTTAGGTGCTTACAAATACATTTTGAAGCCTTTTCAGCCTGATTTCTTGCTCGAAGAGGTGGTGAAGGCCTTGGAAGAACAGGAAAATGCTGTTGTTCTAAAAACGTTATAATCGAATTATGGGCGACGCTCTGAAAATATCATCACACATAGAAAGGTTCTTCCTTTTTATCTCATCGTCGCTGAATCATCGACACGATCATCTGTTTGAATCCATTTACTTTCAATATGAAGACCGTGAGCACACACTCCAGGGTCTCGCGGACGGAAGTCTGAAACCGGACCTCGTTCTTATTCAGGATTTTGATCAATCCTATGACAATATCATTCGCTTACTAAAGGACCAGAACATACCCATTGTCCTTTATACGCCAAAATATATTCCTTCCATGAAGGAAATTGCCCTCAAACTCCGGGTAGATGATTACTTATCGGGTGCCATTAATGAGGATTTTGTCAAGCACGTTGACTTTCTGAAAAAACTCAAGTTATATAAATATTATAATAGAGACGAGATTCGTCATTCCTCCCACACGAAATACTCGGAACGGCCCGCGATGCAAATGCGGGGCCTGAAGCGAATCTTTGATGTTGCATTGTCTTTGTTAGTGCTCGGCATGTTGTCGCCTTTGTTGGTGATTATTGCAATCATTATCAAGCTGGAATCCAAAGGCCCTGTGTTTTATATTTCAAAAAGATCGGGAGCGGGGTATAAGGTTTTTGACTTCTACAAGTTCAGAACCATGCACGACGGTGCAGCGAGCGAGCTTGTCAGCCTCGAACGCAATAATCAATACAGCAAAAGATCTAAAGATGCGGTATTCTACAAAATAAAAAATGACCCAAGGGTTACAAAATTCGGTCAGTTTTTAAGGGACACCAGCCTGGATGAATTGCCCCAATTGATCAACGTCGTAAAAGGTGATATGTCCCTGGTGGGCAATAGACCGCTCCCGTTGTACGAGGCTGAGAAACTCACGCGTGACCAGATCGCCCTAAGGTTTTTAGCCCCCGCTGGTATCACCGGGCTGTGGCAAGTTACCAAGCGTGGAAAAGAAAATATGTCGCCTCAAGAACGTATCCAATTGGATATGGAGTATGCCGTAGGAAATTCTTTTATCTATGACATGAAAATACTCGTCAGGACCATACCTGCCATGCTCCAAAGGGAGAAGGTCTGATTCCTCGACCCACCGTCTGTTTCTTCCTGACGCCATGCTTTTCATTCTTGAACTCCTGGTTTTCTTATATTTTCTATACGTCGTATCCTACACGGCCACGTTTTCCTTTCTCGGGCTTCTTTATAAATCGCCCCTCTTAGAAAAATCAAACCGGTTACTTCGCTTTTGTGTGATCATTCCTTCCTATAAGGAGGACGATATTATTCTGGATACTGCAAAAAAAGCACTGATCCAGAGCTATTCCAAATCCCTTTTCAACGTGGTGGTCATTGCCGATTCCCTCAAACCCGACACCGTGGAGCAATTGGAAAGGCTGCCCATTAAGGTGATCAAAGTAGCCTTTGATAACAGTACCAAGGTAAAATCCCTGAACAGGGCCATGGCGCTGCTGAGCGCCGGATACAACTTCGCGGTGATCCTCGACGCCGATAATGTGATGGCTTTTGACTTCCTGGAAAAGATGAACGACGTGCTGGGGAATTTTTCATATCAAGTTGTCCAAGGGCAACGAATGCCAAAGAATCAGGATACTACACTTGCCTTTTTGGACGGCGTCAGCGAGGCCATCAACAACCATATTTACCGCCAGGGCACGGTGGTGGCAGGGCTCTCATCCTCCATCAGCGGTTCGGGAGTCGTTTGTGATTTTCAGCTTATCAAATCAACATTGAATACCATGGACTCCATTGGCGGATTTGACAGAGAATTGGAACTCCGCTTGCTGCTGGAGGGCATCAAGGTTTATTATTTTAAAGACGCCGTTGTCTATGATGAGAAAGTTTCGCAGGCGCCTGTTTTTCAAAATCAGCGCAGACGGTGGATCTCAAGCCAGTACTTTTACCTGAACAAATATTTTAAAAGGGGAATGGCCGCCCTGCTGCGCGGCAATTTTGTCTTTTTTAACAGCGCCATATTAAGAAACATACAACTACCCAGACTACTCAATATCGGGTTGCTGACGATCCTGGTCGCTGGACTATTCTTTGTAAAGAGCTATTTATCGATCCCCTATCAATGGTGGCTCATCCTGTTCGTGGTGAATGTGATTGCCATATTAGTGGCGATCCCACCGGCTTACTACAACGCCCGGCTTCTTCAATCCCTGGTTGCACTACCTGTTATCTTCCTGCGCATGTTCTCCCTTCTCTTTAAATTAAGAGGAGCAAACAAGAAATTCATCCATACGCCGCACGGGCTGCCGATTGAAGAGGGCCATCCAACGAAAGTTTCGTGAAACAAAGGCCCCTGATATCCCTCATTACGGTCAACTACAATACGCTAAAGGATACCGTGGAATTTCTGGAGACGGCGCAGCAACTTAGATACTCCCCGCTCGAGGTGATTGTGGTTGACAACGCCTCGAAAGAACGGCCCGGAAAAGCACTGACGGAGAAATTTCCGTTTATTGTTTTTATTCAAAGTGAAAAAAACCTCGGGTTTGCGGGCGGCAACAATTTGGGTATCCGGGTGGCGAAGGGTCATTATCTGTTCTTCCTGAATAATGACACCCTTCTCTTTCCGGATTTTTTAGAACCTATCGTCGAGTTTATGGAAGCGCATCCGGAAGTGGGTATGGCCTCGCCCAAAGTCCTGAATGCCGACGGAAAAACAATCCAGTATGCCGGTGCCATCGCTATCAGCCCCTTTACGGGAAGAGGCAAAAGACTGGGCCTCATGGAAGAAGACAAAGGGCAATACGACCGCTGCTACCCCACAGGCCTGGGTCATGGCGCGGCATTGATTGTTCCACGAACCGTCATTGACCGCGTAGGCCCCATGCCGGAAATTTACTTTCTCTACTACGAGGAGCACGATTGGTGCGAACAGGTCAAGCGGGCAGGATTTGAAATGTATTACCTGGGAAATTCAAAAATCGTTCATAAGGAAGCCATGAGCACCGGTGGCGAGCAAAGTCCGTTGAAAGTTTATTATATGGCCCGCAACCGGCTATTGTTTATGAGAAGAAATTCTTCCGGCCTTCCTTTTCTTACCGGGCTCTTATTCTTCTTTTTAGGAAGCTTGCCCAAACAGACGATCGGCTATTTGTTAAAAAGAAAACTGAACTTGTTGCAATCCTGCTATAAAGGCATTGGCTGGAACATTGTAAATTGGAGATCAAATAGTTGAAATGGCTGAAAGGCATATTTTACAATCCAAGCTGACCCACTTCAGGCAATTGAATCCTGAAAGTTCTATGGCTGATTTTCTCTTGCATGCAGTCGCCAGCGCCTGGCGCATGATGCTGGCCAGAATTTATTTGCGCAATTGCACGCAGCTGGGCAAAATGGTTTCCGTCAATGGAAAACCAATCATCGGGAACCTGGGCGAAATGATCCTGGGGGATGAAGTGCGCGTCTGGTCGAGGATTGTGCGGGCACAATTATATACAGGGAAAAAAGGCAAGCTCATTGTCGGCAAAAATTCACGCTTGAATGGCGTACACATCGATGCGAGGGAATTGATTCAAATTGGCGAAAACGTGAGGATAGCGCCGTATACCATCATTCTGGACAGTGACTTCCATGACCTGAAAGATCATTTTTCCAATGGGACCTCCAAACCGGTTATCATTGAGGACGATGTGTGGCTTGCAACCCGCTGTACCATCCTGAAAGGGGTCAGGATTGGTAAAGGTGCTGTCGTTGCAACGGGTGCCGTGGTCACCAAAGACGTACCTCCGCATTGCGTAGTAGCGGGCGTACCGGCCAAAATCATCAAAAAAACAATCTAATTTATGTGCGGAATAGCGGGATTTTGCGATTTCACGAATAAGAGGAACCCGGGTGTCCTAAAGTCCATGACCGATGCGGTCCATTACCGCGGCCCTGACGATGAAGGTCAGTTTGAAACGGAAGTGGCCCATGCATGGATCGGGTTGGGACAAACCAGATTGTCCATTATTGACCTGTCTCCCCTGGGGCACCAGCCCTATTGTTATCAAAATCTATCAATGATCTTTAACGGGGAGATCTATAATTTCAAGGAAGTCCGCGATCAGCTGATTGCAAAAGGGTATTCATTTATTTCCAATTCCGACACCGAGGTAATCATCAAAGCCTACCAGGCCTGGGGCATGGGTTGCCTTGACTATTTCATTGGCATGTTTGCCATCGTCCTGCTTGATGAAGGAAAGAAGAAGCTCTTTTTGGTCAGGGACCGGGCCGGCGTAAAACCTTTGTACTACTATTGGAAAAACGATGTCTTGCTCTTCGGTTCTGAGCTCAAGGTATTCCACCGTCATCCCGCCTTTAAAAAGGAATTGAACTATAACAGCCTCGCCTTGTATTTTCAGTACAGCTATATCCCTGCCCCCCACACGATTTTTCATGATACCTACAAACTGCGGGCCGGCCATTACCTGGAAATCGATTTGGAAAGAAAAGAAATCCATGACCACACCTATTGGAATGTCATAGACCATTATAACAAGCCCAAGCTAGACATCTCTTACGATGAAGCAGAGCAAGAATTGGAGAAGTTGCTGAAGTCGGCTTGCGAGTATCGCATGGTGGCAGACGTGCCCGTGGGGGTGTTTCTCAGTGGAGGATACGATAGTTCTGCGGTTGCGGCACTTTTGCAAGCGGGCCGCACCGAAAAACTAAAAACATTTACTATCGGTTTTGAGGAAGAAAAATACAATGAAGCTCCCTTTGCGAAAAAAGTGGCGGACTATTTGGGCACCGACCACGATGAACACTACTGTACGCATCAGGAGGCCTTTAACATCATCCCGAAGTTGCCCGATATTTTTGACGAACCCTTTGGCGACAATTCGATCATACCGACAACACTGGTAAGCCAGGTGGCCGTTAAGAAAGTGAAGGTGGCCCTATCAGCCGATGGGGGTGATGAAATTTTTGCCGGCTATCCAAAATTTGGAATGTCCATTAAATATACCGAGCGACTTCCAGATTGGTTCCAATCGGTCCTCAGCAAAGGTATGGGGATGATCAACCCCGAGCATATACCCGGCACGAACTCAGCGTTCAATTTCAGCACCCGGTATAAGAAAATGGAGATGATCTGGGGCCGGCACGATCCGCTG
>JBGPGZ010000157.1:0-8593 GCA_041484175.1 Cyclobacteriaceae bacterium
AAAAACGACTCTACCGTCACACCATAGTGCGCCCATTCAACGCGTGCCTGGAGGACACCGGCCCATGATTGCGCCCAGTAAGGGTCCTGGTCGGGATTCGGAACAAGGGCAGCAATACGATAGGTTTTGTTGGATCCCAGGGTTCGGGCAATCAAGTTGGGCTTGTAGTCGATTTGATTCAACACAGCCATCACTTTCTTTAGCGCCTCCTCCGAAACACGGCCCCGGTTGTGTAGAACCCGGTCGACCGTTCCTGCTGAAACACCAGCCAGCCGGGCGATATCCTTGATCCTTACATTTTTTCTGCTCACTGGTCAAATGAACGATTTTTTGTTCACAATTTGAAAAAGATTTTTTAAACAGAATTGCAGGTTGTGTGGGGTAACATCCTGTTTGTGCGCGTAAACATGTTTAGTCTTCCAGGATCTAAAGGCTGCTTGGGGCAGGCTCAATCCCAAAACAACAGACCAGCGTAAAGATGGATGCCAAAGATTGCCGGACGAAAATTAATGAGGGAAATTCCAACACGCGTCAGGGGCCTCGCTATTTGAGTTTACCTTTCTTTAGCGAAGACGTATGGAATAATCCAAACAACGGCTCGGTGCTTTGATCAGGGAAAAAATAAATCTGGTCTTTGTGACCTTTGATCTTCAGCCGGTACATGTTAAAGTAAGGAACATTCTTGATGGACTTTACCTCCGGCCATTCAACTCGCTTTTCCTGGCGGCCATGGATCACAATTTTGTTCTTACCGAACGCCACTCGCCTGATCTTGCTGGAGACCACCAGAAAGAGCGACACGAACACCAGGCCCATGGTAAAAAAAACAAATGCGGCAAATTGGCTTCTCGCGATTTGCCCATGACGGATGAGAATGAGTCCGCTGATTAACCACTGCAATAGACCAAAGGCCAGAAAAAAATACTTAGCAAAGTAGAACTTTACAGGACTGGCTTCTTTCATTTCGCATAAAACGTTGGTTCTAAGGTACTAATATATGAAAGTTATCAACATTTTGTAAACATTGCGGTGAATTTCTCAAGCACCGTCAGTCTTCCACCACGATGGGAAAGTCCTGGCCCCGGGAAAAAGTGTACGGATATTGCGGCTTGCCTTTTAGTTTTCGTGTCAATTCCGGAACCTGATCATCCAGGTACGACTTCAGCTCGTAGATGGTAACTTTTCCGTCTTTCGGCGCCCCATCAGCGTCGCCCTTGAGTGCCTTGATCAGCAAGTAGGTGAACAAACCATGACCGAGCTCAGAGAACTCGGTGGCAAATTGTTCACTTCCGGCAGAGGCCATGACATGAATTCCGGCGCTCCGCGAAAGTTGAGCAATCGCTTTTTCTTCGGCCGCACCTCTTGTCGCCAGCAATTCTACCGAGGCGCCCGACTGACACGCGTCCATCACGATCAATTGTTTCAATGCCTTGATGTTTTTGAATTTGTCCTGGAGCAGGCCTGCTTCAATCGCATCCCTCTCCAGGGAGCTAAGGTCGTATAACCGCGAGCTCTCCGTCGGGATAAAAAAGAATTGGTTATCAACCATACTCCCGTGACCGGCATAGTAGAAAATAAATACATCTTCCTGTTGGACTTTTCCTGAAAGATCATCCAACGCTTTCAGGATATTGGCGCGCGACGCATCCGCGTCGTAGAGCGTATGGAGCTCAATGTTTTTGTAAAGCTGCGTACCCCTTTCATCCATCATTTTGCTAAAGGACGCTGCATCCGGTTGGGCATAATTCAATGTCATCTTGGGATTCTTATATAGATTGATCCCTACCGACAACACGTAACAGGTGCTGCTTTTGCCGGAACTTTCGGAGAAAAGCTCAGCCGAAACGGGATCAGATTCGACTTTGTCTTCATTGAGGGCAGAGGCGGTGAATGTATTGGTTCCACCCACAAGGCTGACCACATGCCGATAGGTTGTCGACTGGTCCTTTCCTTTTGGAAGTTTTAAGGCCTGCCGGTTGATTGGAATGCTTTTACCATTATGGAACAATTTCAGCAACTCTACACCCGATCCGGGGTCTGTGATCTTAACATAAAGCTCCGCCTTGCCCGGTTCCGCACCTTGCAAGACAGCGATCTTCACGATGGGTGGTGGCGATTTTTGCAATTTACCCTGGATGCCCCTGGACTCTTCATTCCCTCCGCGACTTTGAAAGATCTTTGGCAACAAATCTGGCCGGTAGAATTCATCAAAGAATTGATCGACGGAGTACGTTTTCATTCCGTTGACAAAATGAATGAACTGCCGCGCATCTTGTGTCCCGTTGAAATACCCCTCGGGATTCTTTACCATCCATTCCTTTTCTCCAAAGTGGATATGCTCGAAGAATTCCCTGCCGGAATTCAGGTCCCAAAATTTGGTGGCGCCATCCACACTGTGACTGATCAACATTTTATTGTCGGGGCTCAGCAGGACGCTGGTGACTTCGCCATTGTGCCCTTCCAATTCTCTGATAATTTTGGAAGTAGCCACGTCCCAAACCCGGATAACGCGATCAGCACCCGCCGAATAAACATATTTGCCATCCTGACTAAAGATTGCTGTGTGCACCGCGCCTTTGTGACCTTTGAACTTTTTTACCATCAGGCCGGTTCCAACATCCCACAATCGGATGCTACCATCCCAGCTGGTGCTCATCAACCAGCGGTTATCGGGACTGAAGTGAAGCGACGAAATGAGATCCTGATGGCCAAGAAATTCGCGGACCTGGGAATGGGTGTCTGTCTCCCACATTTTTAAGATGTTGCCTTGAGACGTGAACAAATAAAGATCGCCAGGGGACCAGATTACATTGTATGCAGACCCCCCTTCAGTGAATTCGAAGTAATGCAGCAGTTTTTTTGTTTTCAGGTCATGAATTTTTACCGTCGCATCCCAGCTTGAGGTCACGATTTGTGTCTCCTCTTCGTTAAAGTGAATATCAAGAACCGGTTGACGATAGGAGGCTATCGTTTGGATTGAATCTCCGGTATGCACGTCCCACAAGATCATTTTTCCATCGCCCCCGCCAGTTACCATCCGTTTTCCGTCCTTGGAAAGGTCATAACACAATACGGCTTTTTTGTGTCCCGTGTACTCCATCAATCCTTTACCCGTGGCAATGTCCCACCGCTTTACCTTTGTTCCGAACTTTCCTTTGATCAGTTCTTTACCATCACGCGTTATCAAGAGATGATTCTTGAATCGCACATACTTGGCAATGCCGGCTTCCCAATAATCGTCCTGGTCATACGTCAAGCCGCCCTTATCGCGCTGATTAAGAAATCCCGTAAGCAAGCCAGAGACTTTATTTTTGGCGAGGTCCCAAATTGCGGTCGTGTTATCGTTGCATGTGATCAGCAACTTTTTGCTGTCCAGTGTAAAAAGGGTTTCGTTGATTTCTTCGGGCAAACCGGGCGTAATCTTAGCGAGCTCCTTGCCCGTTTCGGTGTCCCATAGAAAGATCTCGGTTTTGGTGGCCATCATAATTTTCTTCCCGTCCGGGCTTACGGACAGGGCAGAGAGGTCACCGACATCTTCCTGATAGCGTTTTACCAATTGCCCGTTTTTCAGATCGTACTTTTTCACGGCCCCTTTGTACGATGCCATGACCGCAAATTGGCTGTCGGGCGTGAACGTCACAAGTGTCATACATCCGCCACACCAACCCTGTTCAAACGTAAATGTGTAGGTCTTTTGCCAGCCGGCGCTTTTGTAAATAGTGGCCTTGCGGTTATCTTCTCCAAAGCCGACCCACTTTCCATCCGGACTGATCGCAAATTGGGTGCCATAGCCGCGCGACTTGTCCGGATCCACCGGGATCCTGGCTAGCACATTTTTTGTTTTGAAATCAATGACCCGGGCAGTGTCCGTGTAGCCAGCGACAATGAAATAGCTGTTATTAGGACCGAAGCCAACATCGGTAACGTAGTCGGCTTCCGGACTTATCGAATATATTTCCCTTCCGGTTTCGACTTCCCAAATGCGTGCGGTCTTGTCGCCGCTGCTCGTGATCAGGAATTTTCCATCACTGCTGAAATCAAGTCCATTAACGGATGCTTCGTGGCCAAGAAAACTTCTCACCTCCCGACCGGTACTCAACTCCCAGAGCTTGGCAGTTTTATCCCGGCTTCCCGTGGCGACATAATTACTGTCCGGGCTCATGGCGATCGCAATCACGGCGAGTTCGTGTCCCTTTTGAATAACGGTTTCTAGGGATTGGGCTTTACTCAACCATGGGATCAAAAAAATCAGGGGTAAGATAAATTTCATATCCCAAGTACTATTTGACGACAGCCAGCGCCATGCCATCGTATTCTTTCACGCCCACGGTTTGGAGGATGGTTGCCGTCACGGCAGTGTTCTTGGCCAACATCGAATTGAAACGTTGTGCGCCCCTCACCATCTCATCCGTATTGTTTGGGTCGAGCACTTTGCCATCACGAATAACATTATCAGCCACGATCAAAGCGCCTGGCCGCGCCAAACGCACCGCCCACTGAAAATATTCTACATAAGGAGGTTTATCGGCATCAATAAAGATCATGTCAAAAGGCCCTTTTCCCTCTGCTTCAAGTATGGGCAATATCTCTAATGCTTTTCCTACACGGATGTCAACCCTGGATTCAAGCCCTGCACGGTTAATATTTTTTTGGGCTACACCAGCGTGCTTGGGGTCGAATTCGATCGTAATAAGGCGGCCTTTGTTTGGCAAGGCACGGGCCAGCCAGACAGTACTGTATCCAGCCAGCGTCCCGATCTCCAGGATATTTTCAGCCTGGCAAAGTAATGCGAGTACGTGGAGGAACTTTCCCTGGTTTGGGGAAACGCTGATTTGCGGCATGTTTGATTCCTCGACCGACCGCGCTGTTGCCAGCAGCGCGTCATCCTCCGGGGTAAGCAGATTGCTGATATAGTGATCGACGGCTTCGACTGTTTTTTGATCCATAGCGACTTGATTTTTTGGTGTTGGACAATTTCTATGCCTTCACTTCCTGCTCCTCGCTGGGTTCCGGCTCCACAGGCACCTCATCCCATTTCGCCGGCTCTTCTTTGTGAAGATATTCAAGGATTTTTTGCTCCACCTGTTTTAGTTTGAGGCCGCGAAGATATTTTCCATTGCGAGCAAGGATCAGGCGACCGGTTTCTTCAGAGATGGCCAACACAAGCGTGTCCGTGCTTTCACTCATGCCGATAGCCGAGCGGTGACGCAAGCCAAAATGCCCAGGTAAATGGTCGTTTTCACTCAGCGGCAACACACAGCGTGCCGCTTTGATCCGGCCCTTGTAGATAATCACGGCTCCGTCGTGAAGCGGGCTGTTCTTGTAAAAGATTGAAACCAAGAGACGTTTGGTAACTTCTGCATCAAGTGGGTCGCCTGTTTCGATATAGAATTTCAATTCGGTGTCGCGGGAAAAAACCATCAGTGCACCGGTCTTGGTGGCTTTCAATGTCTTGGCTGCCTCGATCACCTGGTGGATGTCAAATTCATCATGATAATCATTCCGCCAGGCGGCAATCGCGCTGAATATATTTTCTTTGAATTCAGTGCCGCGTCCGATAAATAACAAGAATTTCCGGATCTCTGGCTGAAATAAAATGATCATCGCAAGAACCCCTACGCCCATAAACTGGCCAAGGATCGTTGCCAACAACTCCATCTGGGCGGCGCGGACAATCAGGTAAATCAGGTACAAAAGCAGAATCCCCAGAAAGATATTTACTGCCAAACTACCCCGGATCATTTTGTAAACCTGGTAAAGCAAAATAGCAACCAGGCTAATGTCGATCAGGTCGACCCAGCTTACTTCCAGGAATGCGATGTTAAATGCCAGCGTCACAATACAAAGTTAATTCTTACCTGATTTCTTTGTTTATTTTCTGAGGGGTTATTCCTCTTAAATGTTGATTAAACCATTCTATATAACGATTAAAACGATCGATTTGATAACTCGGTGTAGTAATTCCGTGGAATTGGCCGGGATAAATAATCAACCCTGTCGGAATACCTTGCGATCGCAAGGCCTGATACATTTGCTCACTGCCAACGCTGGGTACATTAAAGTCTTTTTCACCAACCAGGAACAGGGTGGGTGTTTTAATGCGGTCCGCTTTCAAGAATGGGTACGATACTTTCAGGTATTTATCCAGGTTTTTCCAGGGAACCCCCAATTCGTTGTCGAATTGCAGAATATACTGATCTACGCCGTACAAGCCTATCTGATTAGCGCTTCCGGCTCCACTGACAGCCGCCTTAAAGCGGGTGTCGGTCGCAATGCTATAATTGGCAAGGATGCCTCCATAGCTCCATCCCCCGATGCCCAATCGCTCCGGGTCCGCGATTCCCTCCTTGATCAACTGATCGACCGCCCCATGAATGTCGATTACCTCCTTATTTCCCCAATCGGCATAAATGGATTTGCAAAACGCGAGTCCGCGCCCGCTGCTGCCGCGATAATTGACGCCAACTACTGCATAACCTGCTGCCGCGAGCATTTGACGTGAAAGATCAAAGCTATATTCGTCCTGCCCAACCGGTCCTCCATGAATAAAAAAAACGGTCGGGAGTTTTTGATTAGCGGGTGCACCGGGTGATCTGTACAACAAATTCGAAACGGATGTGCCATCGTTGCTTTTGGATATAAATCCTTCGACCTTCGCCAACTCAAGAGGAGCAACAAAAGGGTCCTGATGTTTGGTGAGCCTCCGGAGGTTGCCTTTTTCCACGGTATAGATTTCAGAAGGAAGTTGCGGCTCACTCATCAATGACACAATACTTCCATCCGGTGCCATTTCAAATGAAGAGAAACTGCGGTTGCCGCCAAGGATTTTCATCAATTTTGTTGACTTGACGTCCACTAGTGCAATGGAGCGCTCACGATCATCGCTGACTAAAACCGAAATGGATCCACCGTCCTTCGCCCACACGGGGTTGCTTACCGGCCGATCGAGTGTTCCCGTCAACAAAGTTGGCTCTCCGCCGTCTTTAGAAATCACGGCAAGGATATCCTGGTCGTACATAAGGTAATTATCCGCTGCAGTTGAACGCAGATAGGCTATCTGCTTTCCGTCAGGGCTCCACTTAGGCTGGTTGTCCGATCCGTTCCAGGTCGTTATTTGTTTTATGGAAGATCCTTTTTTGGCATCTATCCTCCATAGGTCGGTATTTTCATTCTTGTCGGGGTCAACTGTGCGATTGCTGACAAAAGCAATCTGGGTACCGTCAGGGCTCCAGGCGGGAGATTCTTCGTTGTAATGGCCTTTGGTAAGTGTGTCCAGTTTTTTCGTCGCGATTTCAAAGAGATATAAATGAGTATATCGTCTTAAAAGGTATCCCTGAACGTCTTGTTTAAACTGATAACGATCGATGACATATGGCTTCTGCGTTTTTGTTTTGGACGTATCGGGCGGGTCCTTAATGACCAGCAATAATTTTTTTCCATCGGGAGACCATTTGTAATCTGACAACTCACCTTTTACATCCGTCAATTTATTGCCTTCACCGCCCCGCCGGTCCATCAACCAGACCTGGCTTCCCTTTGCTCCCTGTCTTGACGAGAGAAAGGACAAATATTTTCCGTCCGGACTCCAGCGGGGCGCTGATTCCCCATCGGGAGTATGGGTTAGCTGAACGGATTGCTGGCCGTCCCAACTCACCATCCACAGGTCGCTGTTGTGTTTGTCCTTGGCGGAATCCACCGAAGTCAAAACGTAAGAGACCCAATGGCCTTCTGGTGAGACCTGAGGGTCCGCGATGGTTTGCAATCGGTAGACATCGTCTGGGCGAAGTTTACGTTTAGTTGGGGACTGAGCTCCGGCTAATAAGGAAAGGAACAGCAAGACTGCCAGTAATAATTTCTTCATAGATTTCTTTTTAGAGAGGTCATTTTATCTTCTAAAACATTCTGATGAATTTGACCGCATCTTCAACAGGATTCCCAACCCGAGGATCAGTATTGGCTTTATATATTTCATGGGTTGAGTTTAGAAGTGAGTCTAATGCACTCAATTGCCTCTTTTACATCGTGAACTCTGAGTATGTCTACCCCTTGCAACAATGCGACGGCATGGAGTGCAGTTGTCCCGTTAAGAGCGCCATCCGGATCGGTATCCAGCGTACGCCAGATCATGGACTTTCGGGAAAGGCCCACCATGAGTGGCTTTCCAATAATTTGCAGGTAGTCCAGGTGTTTCAGCAACTCAAAATTATGTTCCACCGTTTTTGCGAATCCAAACCCGGGATCCACGATGATGTCTTTGATGCCCGCGGCATGAAGCCGTTCGATCTTTTGATGAAAGTAGTCGGTTATATCCTTCAATAGATTATCGTATTGCGTTAGCCCGTTCATCGTCTGAGGCGTGCCGCGCATGTGCATGAGAATGTAGGGCACCTTCAGGGAAGCAACGGTTTCAATCATTTTTTCATCCAGTTCGCCGGCGGAAATATCGTTGATGACGGCTGCGCCCTCATTGACGGCAGATCTTGCCACGGCGGCCCGGAATGTGTCCACCGAAATAATCGCATCGGGGAATTCCTTTAAAATCGTTTGAATTGCCTCAACATCCCTGCCCAGTTCTTCCTGTTCGGAGACTTCA
>JBGPGZ010000158.1:0-8572 GCA_041484175.1 Cyclobacteriaceae bacterium
AAGAATTACGATGAAGTAAAAACTTACCTTTCCTCCCTCTTGGACCCCATTCGAAAAATGGGACTAAATGATTTGTATGCTAATTATTTAGTCGGTAATTATGGACGGCAGACTGATCTGATCCTGAAGGACGTTGCGGTCGGAGATCCCGAAGTCGAATTGGCCAAGGCGGAGTTGCGGTTTACTTTGAATCATGAAATGGTAATAAAACCGCTCGATTTCTTTGTGAGGAGAACAGGCATGCTTTATTTTTATAAAAACAGGATCGCTAACATCAAAGAGCCAATCCTGGCGGAGTTTCAACAACGTATGGAGTGGAGCCTTGAACAGCTCCAAACAGAGAAGGAAAATTTGGAAAGGGCAATTGAGGAGGTTTCTAATTTTGAGTAAGATGCGAATACTTTTGTTTGTTGTTGGATTTTTGGTGCTGTTGCTCACTGAAGTGGGCAGGGTTTACTTCATCATGCCATTTCCCGGAAGCCAGCAATCCAACACGATTGAGTTGGCTTACTTTATCCAGTCGAATTTGGGCGTAATCAGGATGATTGGAATCGTTTTGATCGGTTACCCCTTGTATCAATTTTTTGTCTCCGGTTCGAAAAGAACCAAGCTCATCATAGGATCTCTTTTATTACTGTATCTCATCATCTTCTATCTCTTTAATTTTCGCTTTCTCGCCGATAAAATGTTTTATCAACCGAAAAACAAGGTACTCGCAGCAGTGGATTCTAACAAGGTCCCCACGAGGCAATTGGTAATTGGCGTTTTTGTAAACGGAGAGGCAAAAGCATATCCGATTGAGATCATTGGCTATCATCATCAAGTCCGCGATACCGTGGGTGGCACACCCATCATGGTGACCTATTGCACGGTCTGTCGTACAGGAAGGGTTTATAGCCCATTGGTGGACGGTCAGCCCGAGACTTTTCGGTTAGTAGGTATGGACCATTTCAATGCCATGTTTGAGGATAGCAGAACCAGGAGCTGGTGGCGCCAGGTTAATGGAGAGGCCGTTGCGGGCACTTTGAAAGGAAAAGCTTTGACAGAAGTGCCCTCAGAGCAAATGAGCCTGCAAGCATGGATCCTTCAACACCCCGGGACGCGGATCATGCAAGCTGACAGTCTCTTTAAAGAGGAGTATGATGCGTTAAAGAATTTCGATGAGGGAAGGTCGAAAGGTAACCTGACAAAATCGGATTCAATTTCATGGAAAGATAAGTCGTGGATCGTGGGTGTTCCCATCGGTCTTTATGCAAGAGCGTATGATTGGATCGATTTGAAAAAGACTCAGATTATCAATGATGAGTTGGCAGGTGTTCCATTGTTGATCGCGCTGGAAAATGATACGGTCTCCTTTCATGTGTGGAACAGAATGGCAGCCAATGACACCCTTGTATTTACTTACAACGACAGCACGCATGCAATGATTGATAGGAATACGAATTCTGTTTGGGATTGGTCAGGCCAATGCCAGCAGGGAAAATTGAAGGGAACCCGCCTGCAGGTTGTTCAGTCCTATCAGGAGTTCTGGCACTCCTGGAAGACGTTTCATCCGCAGACGACTCAATACAAGTCCGACTGATTTCAAACGACCGGACCATCGATTGCATACGGATAAAGCGTTGACTGAAACCGAGCTTACGAGCCATGAAGAATCCAAAAATGAACCTCTGGGGTATTGACCTGGGGGGCACCAAAGTAGAAGGAGCCGTCCTGAAATCCGCGCCGGAGCCGGACGTGCTTTTCCGGGACCGGTTGCCCACGGGTGGTGATCGGGGTTATGACCATGTCCTCGGACAAATTAAATCGGTGGTTAATAAGATGGAGACCGCGATGGGGTACAAACCCGCGAAGATCGGAATCTGCACTCCCGGAACGCTGGATCCACGGTTGCGAACTATCAAGAACAGCAACACGACGTGTCTAAACGGAAGGCCGTTGAAAGCGGACCTTGAGCAATTGTTGGGCGTCGAGTTACAGATGGCCAATGACGCAAATTGCTTTGCCCTGGCAGAAGCAAGTATGGGAATAGCAAAGGAAAAATGCCCGGACGCCAATGTTGTCTTTGGCGTTATTATGGGAACCGGTGTTGGAGGCGGCGTTGTTGTGCACGGAAAAGTAATCAACGGGCTGCAGGGCATTGGAGGAGAATGGGGCCATAACTTTCTGGACGAATCAGGCGGTCCTTGTTATTGCGGCAAGACAGGATGCGTAGAGAGAGTTTTGGCGGGCCCCTCGTTGGAGAAATACTACCAGGCGGCGAGCGGCATTAAAAAAAGCATGAAAGAAATTTACCAGGGATACAAGGATGGCAATGACCCGTATGCAGCGAAAACAATGGAGCGCCTGATTCATTTTTTTGGATTGGCGCTTAGCGTGGTAATCAATATTCTCGACCCCGATGTAATCATAATAGGAGGTGGCGTAGGAAACATCGACCTGATCTATACCGAGGGCGTGGCCTCCCTGCAGAAATACATTTTTAACAACCGGCTTGATACGCCGGTATATCGTCCTAAATTAGGTGACAGCGCCGGTGTTTTTGGAGCGGCTTTTTTGGCAGCTTGATTTGAATTTATTATCAGGATGGCCAGGATTATTAAGGTGGCCAGGATTATTTGGATGGACAGGAGTAGGATTAATGTAAAAATTATTTCAACCCAAAGTTTATGCAACGGATTGCAATCTTAGGCCCGATACCCCGCGATCATATCGTGACCCACCAGGGCGATTTAATCCAGAAGTGGGGTTGTGTGACTCACCCCGTAATTGCACTTTCCATCATGGCGGGCGATCAGATTGAAGTAATTCCGGTTTCGCACCTTCGCATGGTTGACATGGACAATGTGGCGGAGGTTTTCAAGGGCTACAAAGGAATCAATCTAAAGCATATCACGTCAAAGAATGATCAGGGCGATATTATTAGCCTGCGATTTCTTGACGTAAACAATCGCGTAGAGCGCCAAACCGGGTTTATGGACCCCATCCTGCCGGCGGACGTGAAGAATTTGCTCAACTGCAGCGCATTCGTCTTTATTCCCATCAGCGATTATGAGATTTCGCTGGATACACTAAAATTCTTGAAAGAAAACAGCGATGGAGTCATCGTTTTTGACGCCCACGGGCCCACTACGGCGTGTCTTGTAAATGGAGAGCGTCATCGCAAATTTTGGATCGACCGCGATGAGTGGCTCCCCTATATTGACGTGCTGAAGATGAACCTGGAAGAAGCTTATGCTTCCTGGTTTAAGAAGGAATATGAAAGCCAGGACTTTAACGAAACACAGGAATTTGATAAAACAATGTTGCGCAAATTCGGCAAGCATTGTATCGAAGCCGGCGTAAAATGCGTGTACGTCACACTTGATTCGCGAGGATGCATGGCGTATTTTATGGATAAGGGTAAGTTCAGGGAAGAGATAATTCCGGTCGTGAAAGTTGATACCGTTGTGGATACAACGGGTTGTGGTGATTCTTTCGCCGGGGGAGTAGGCTTTGGGTTGCTCCAAAGCAAAAAAGATTATCTGGAGGCGGCGCGTTATGGAAACGCTTTGGGCGCCCTTCGGACACAGGGAAAAACATTTGACGTCTTCAAATCGCTGGAGGAGACAAAAGAGATAATTCTACGGGGATATATTTAACTATTAGTACGGTGATTAGTGCTTGTATTTTTGACTTGGATGGTGTTATTGTTGATACTGCCCATTATCATTTTATTGCCTGGAGAAGATTGGCCAACGAGCTGGGTGTCAATTTGACAGTGGATGACAACGAACGCCTGAAAGGCGTTAGCCGGCTGCAATCGCTTGAAATCATTCTGGGTCTGGGTGCAATCACAATCCCCGACGGCGAGAAGGAAAGGCTGGCCGAAAAAAAAAATGCCTGGTTTGTAGCGTCCGTCAACGCGATGAAACCGGATGAAATATTCTCTGGCGTTCAAGAACTGCTACGTGACATTAAAGGACGGGGCATCAAGGTGGCCCTTGCATCCAGCAGCAAAAATGCCGAGACGGTGATCCGCCTGTTAAAAATCGAAAATGAATTTGATGCGGTTGTTGATGGAACGATGATTGTCCACACCAAACCCGATCCTGAGATTTTCCTTTTGGCGGCAAGAAAATTAGAGGTTGAGCCTGCACACTGCCTGGTGTTTGAGGATGCTGAAGCCGGTGTCGAAGCGGCCTTACGCGCCGGGATGAAATGTATTGGAGTAGGCTCGCCGGTCCAATTAAGTAAAGCAACCAAGGTAATAAAAAGAACAGCCGATTTTGATCCTACGAATCTAGATGCCCTATGAAAAACTACCTCAAGAACCACGCGTGGCAAATTGTCGAAGAAGGACTCAACCCCCATTACAACCGTATTTCTGAAAGTGTGTTTAGTATCGGAAACGGACGAATGGGGCAGCGGGCCAATTTTGAAGAGGCGTACTCGGGAGAGACACACCAGGGAAGTTATGTGGCTGGTGTATACTATCCTGACAAGACACGCGTAGGATGGTGGAAAAACGGATATCCTGAATATTTTGCCAAAGTACTCAACGCTCCGAACTGGATTGGCATTGAAATCACAATCGGAGACCATCCTCTGGACTTGGCCAAGAGCAAGGTTGATAGTTTTGTTCGTATACTCGACATGAAGCAAGGATTGCTCCTCCGCTCATTTACGGCAACTTTGCCGGATGGTAAAAAAGTTAAAGTTGACGCCAAGCGTTTTTGCAGCATGGCCGATGGCGAAGTTGGCGCAATCCGATATGCGATCACACCCCTTAACTTTTCAGCGAACGCCTTGATCACCCTTTCCATTAATGCCGATGTCGTAAATAAGGATTCGAACTATGACGAAAAATTTTGGGAGGAAGTCTACAAGGAATCTCAAATGGGATGGGCCATTGTAACCGCATCCACAAAGAAAACAGCTTTTCACGTTTGCACCGGCATAGAATACGATCTTCAATCTGATGGAAAACGAATTACGGGAAAGGTATCTACCAACACCCGGGAGAAATATGCAGACAATGTCGTCGAAGTGGAACTAAAGGAAAATGCAGAACTGGTTATTTTTAAGTACGCGGTGGTACTTTCTTCTGAAAATCACCCTAAGGAATACATAGTGAATGTCTGCCGGGGGAAACTCGATGAAACGGCCAAGAAAGGATTTGCGGCATTATTGGAGGCCCATGCGGCCGTTTGGGCTCACAAATGGGAGGAATGCGATATCACGATCGAAGGAGATATTGCCGCCCAGCAAGGAATCCGTTTTAACATTTTCCAGCTTACGCAGACTTACACCGGTGATGATGAGCGACTCAACATAGGGCCAAAAGGTTTTACGGGAGAGAAATACGGAGGCAGCACCTATTGGGATACGGAAGCCTATTGTTTGCCCTTCTTCTTAAGTACCGCTGAACCGAAAGTGGCGCGCAATCTGTTAGTGTACCGGTATAAGCATTTACAGCGAGCGATCGAAAACGGTGGCAAATTGGGGTTTACCAAGGGTGCCGCTTTATACCCAATGGTGACTATGAATGGCGAGGAGTGCCATAATGAATGGGAAATTACTTTTGAGGAGATTCACCGCAATGGCGCTATTGCTCACGCCATATTTGACTACATCGCGTATACAGGTGATGAAGATTACCTGGCGGATTTTGGATTGGAGGTGCTGATCGGCATTTCACGTTTTTGGGAACAACGAATTACTTTTTCTACGGATAAGAAAAAGTACGTGATGCTCGGGGTCACCGGCCCCAATGAATATGAGAACAACGTAAATAACAACTGGTACACGAACACCTTTGCGACGTGGACCCTGGACTACACGCGGACAGCAATCGACTCTGTAAAAAAGAAACACCCCTCCCAATTTGACAAACTGGTTAAGCGCATCGGCTTCAAGGAGAAGGAAGAAACGGCCAAATGGCTCGACATTTGCAACCGGATGTATTATCCCGAAGACAAGACGCTTGGCGTATTTCTTCAGCAGGATGGATTTCTGGACAAGGAATTGATCCAGGTGAAAGACTTAAGACCCGAGGACCGGCCACTCAACCAAAAGTGGTCGTGGGACCGGATTTTGCGTTCCTGCTTTATCAAACAAGCAGATGTGCTTCAGGGAATCTATTTCTTTGAAGAGCGATTCGACCTGGAAACCATCAAACGCAATTTTGATTTTTACGAACCGATGACGGTGCACGAGTCATCGCTGTCCCCGTGTGTTCATGTGATCCTGGCCTCACGACTGGGGTACAAGGAGAAAGCCTACGAATTCTATCTGCGCACGGCCCGTCTCGACCTGGATGATTACAACAACGACACTGAGGACGGCTGTCACATTACCTCGATGGCCGGCACCTGGATGAGCGTGGTAAAGGGTTTTGGCGGCATGCGCATCAAGAACGGTAAACTTTATTTTGATCCCTTTACGCCGGATCAATGGAAGTCCTATTCTTTCCGCATCGAATTCAGGGGACGAGTGATTAAGGTCAAGATCTCGAAACAGAAAGTTGAGACCCTCCTTGAATCGGGAGAGCCGATTGAAATTGTAATGAGTGGTAAACCGGTGAAGTTGGTAATCGGTGATCGGTAGGTCAGTAATCGGTAATCGGTAATCGGTGATTGGTGTGAAGGGTCATTGGTCATTCGACATCTGTTGATTCTGGATTCTGTTGATTCTATTGTTTTCAGTAATGGCCTCCGGAATAAATGGACTCCATAGACAATAGAATCCATAGAATCACCACCACACCACACAGCCTCTCCTTGAATACTACCCAATGACTAATGACCAATTACCAATCACCGATTACAAATCACCGATTAATTCACTGTCAGCGTCAAAGAAACCTGCCCGATAATCCCATCGCGGTTGGTTACCGTAAAAGTATACTTTTCCTTCCCGGCCACATTGCGGGTAATGACTTGTATATCTTTGTCGTAGTTGTCTCCCTGTGCCCCCGACAAGTCCTCCGAAACCAAGGTCGTCGATCCGCCGCCGTCGTAACTGACGGAAGCGTTGAACTTTTTCAAGACATCCTTGCTTTCCGCCTTCGAGGCATTAATTCCGATTATCAAGGTATCTTGTTTGCTTACGGTGGCATCTGCCAATGTATAGGAGCCGCCAGTCTTGAATGCAATGTTCGGCTTTTTACCTTCGTCACAGGCACTGAGTACGAGCAAGCACGCAACGATGGCAATCGAGGAAATTAAAATAAGTTTTTTCATGGAAAGTTTAGTTTAAAATAGTCGTGAGAGGTATGTGAATATTGAGCGTAACATTTCTTCCGGGGTTTAATATTCCGTAATACTTCAACCGCGATAAATGATCTGTATACGCCTTGTTTAATAGATTCTGTCCGGAGACGGAAACAGTGATGTTTGATTTTCCTTTAGGAATCACCGCCCCCACATAGAAATTGAAAAGTGAATAGGAAGCCGTGGCGCTTTCAAACTGTGCCCGGCTGTTTTGAGCCGCAACATAAATTAACTCGGGTTCAAAATAAACGCTGCTCCATTTACCCGACATCGACTTGTCGACGCGCAACGAGCTGGTCCATTTTTTTGCGGGAATAAAGGGAAGGTTGCCGCCGGCATCAATCAGACCCCTGGTAAGTGCAAACGAATTTTTGAGTTGAACTCCCCTCCACACTGATGGATGAAAATTGAGTATGACCTCCGAGCCAAGCAAATGCGCATCCTGCTGCAAGTACCGGTAGATTGGATATCCAAAGAAATTCTCACTGGTGGGGGCCAGATACACGTAGTTGAAAATCTGGTTATAAAAGCCGGAGCAATAAAAGAAGAGTGACGGACTATCCCATTCGAGCGAAAGGTCCCCATTGACATTGTGTTCAATTCCCAGCGAAGGGTCTCCAATTTCGTACCGGGAAGTCCCTTCGTGCAGACCATCGGAAGACAATTCGGCCAAATTTGGAGCTCGATAACCGGTAGCAACGTTGGATTTGATCGTCAGATGGTCAACGGGAAAAAAAGAAATACCTGTCATGGTATTGAAAGAGGGACGGTTAATGGAAAATGGATGGATCTCTTTGTCAGGGCTATTAAGATCTTTAGTCTCTAAAGTCTTGATTGCCTTGTTACCGACTCCTGCACCGCCTTCTATAATCCAGTGGGATGCCGTATGCCTTAGAAAACCGGATCCACTGATTTCCAACATGGTCGCATCTGGCACGATGATCCTGGCTCCATAATTCTTGTTGCTTTCCAGTGTAAGCTGCCCGTTGGCTATAAAAACGGTTGATTCACTGATATTCTTTTCCCATTTGCCGTTTGCCAAGCCGGAAAGCAAGTGCATGTTCAAGCTGATTTGACCACCACCTTCATCCTCCAATCGGAGGTTGGATTGTATACCACCATTCAACTGAAGCGCGGAGCTTTTCAATTGCAACCGGTTCTTGGAATTCAGAATATTCAGGACAACAATGTGATGCGGTCCTGCCATTTTTCTCGACCACCTTTTGTCCGCGGTAAAAACATCCTTGAGGTCTTCGACAATAAACCCGAAATTGTTGTAGGAGAGATTGTAGCTATTTTCCGACTTCCAGTTTGTTTTG
>JBGPGZ010000159.1:0-8570 GCA_041484175.1 Cyclobacteriaceae bacterium
ATCAAAAAGATAGCGGCCGATGACAAGACTATTATTTTGGCGAGTCATCTGCTCGATGAAGTTCAGAAGGTGTGTTCGCATTTTGCGATTTTGCAAAAGGGAAACCTCGTGCACACCGGTCCGGTAGATGATGTGGGAAAGGGAGAGGAGATCGTGGAGGTCCTCGCATTTCACGACGATCTTCCGTTGCTGCTGACGGAGTTTCAGGGAACGATGTCGCTGGTGAAGGAAAGTGGAAACTATGCCGTAAAAATGAAGGAAGGATTTCACAGCCAGGACTTAAACCGGTTCTTGTTTGATAAGGGGATTATCGCTTCTCATTTGTTGACACAGAAGAAAAGTTTGGAAAAGCAGTTTTTGGAAATACTCTCGGAAGCCGATAGTTCAAAGTCCAAAGTTTAAAGTCCAATGTCCAAAGTCTTTAAGTTCAAGTTTTAAAGTTTAGAGCTCAAAAGTAGAAAGCAAAAAAGCATGTTGCACCTGTTAAAAGTTGACCTGAAAAAGATGACGAGCTACCGCACGTTTTGGGTAGTGTGCGGTCTGTATTTTCTTACGCTGGCTTTTACAACGGCGAGCGGGATGGAATTCTTAAAGTGGCTCGCCGGCAAGGGTGCTGAATTCGGAACCACCATCAATATCAGCAGGATACCCCTTTATCATTTTCCGGATGTATGGCAGAACCTGGTATTTATCAGCGGGTTCTTCAAAATCGTATTGGCCATCATGGTAGTCATTTCGATCACGAATGAATTCACCTACCGCACGATCCGTCAAAATATCATTGACGGGTTAAGCCGGTGGGAATTTTTGCAATCCAAGATCTACACAAATGTGCTCCTGAGTCTTACCAGCGTTGCGATGGTTTTTTTTATTGGCCTGGTGACTGGCATGATCTATTCTCCTGAAATTGACCCAGCTTATGTTTTTACTGATCTCGAGTTTTTTCCAGCCTATTTTCTTGAAGTCTTTGCATTTTTATCGTACGCACTGATGCTTGGCATTCTGGTGCAACGATCCGGCCTGACGATCATCATCCTGATGCTGTCGCACATGATTGAGGCCATCATAAAAGTGAATATCCCCGATTCAGCGGAATTCCTGAAAGCTTTTTTTCCAATGCAATCCATCTCCAACCTCATCGCCATGCCCTTCGCGCGATATGCTTTTCAGGAAATACAAGACTATGTTAGCCTGGGTTCCGTGGCCGTTGTTTTGGTGTGGATTTTTCTCTTCAATTATTTCGGATACTGGAAGTTGAAGAGATCGGATATTTAGGTTCCAAACCAGGAAGTCTACTCAAAGACCAAGCCGCTTTTCTTCTTCCGTTCGTTTTCCACAATCATTGCATTTTTTGTAACCACCAGGAAACCGGGATTTGGCTCATTGGCAAATTGAATGTGGACTTCGCGTTCATTTTGGGCGCCCAGGGTCACGCGGTATTTGTGAATGATGTTTTCAGTGCCCAGTTTTTCGGCGGGAAAGGTGAGAAAGATAAAATGATGATCCTCCTCCTGAAGGACGGCGCCAACGGGAACCGTGAGTTGAGGTTTGTTACTTTCATTTTTCATCAACACACAGCGAACACTCATGTCGGGAAGCACCAATTTGCCGGGAGGGGCCACAAAGCGGACGTGAACACGCACTGATTTTGTTTCCGGATCAAATGCCCTCGAAATATGCACCACGGTACCCTTCACAGAAGGAAATGAATGGTTGATAAAATCGATTTCAACGGTTTGACCTTCATGCACGTCATCGAGGTCATTGTCGTAAGCGTACACATCGGCCATGAGCTCATTGGTATTTACCAATTCGGCGAGCGTCATTTCTGTGGTCGCAAGCACGCCCACATTCACAGGAAGCAGGAACAGGTACCCGTCTATGGGGGCAATAATAGTCACGGTAGAACTCACGTCATTCTTGGACAACTGGCCAAGCTTGACAGCGTCAATCCCCAGCAATTTCAGTTTCGCTTTCAGGGCGCTCATTTTGCTTTGACTTGCATTCAGCTTTGATTCCGTGGTTTGAAATTCAACAAGCGCCCCGATATTGTTTCTGTTCAGCTCTTCCTGGCGTTTGTATTCGATGGAAAGAAAATCAAATTCACTTTTTGCTTCAAAGTACTGGTTTTGTAATTCAATGAACGCCATGCTTCGCAGCGTAATCAAGGTTTGGCCTCTTTTGACAAAATCACCCTCCCTTACATAGATTCTTTCGACTTTACCTTCAATATCGCTGGTGACCGAGGCGCGAAAGTTGGGCAGGGCCACAATCTTTCCGTTCAGGTAAATATTGGAGGAGATTACTTTTGTTTCGGGTTGGGCGAGTGTTATGTTCATCAGGCCAAGCGAGGTGTCGGTAATGGTAACCAGGTTAGAATTATCAATTCCCGCTTCATCTTTTTTATTTTTCTTTTGAATCGAACAAGAAGAAACAGCGAAAGCAAGCGAGATAACCAATAACAGGCCGGAGGAGGGAAGACGAAGCAGGTTTATGTTAGTCATGGGCGATTACCGGTTTTGGAATTCTCCTTTAAGGTAAATCAGGTTTAATACGGATTGATTATAGTTCCTTACCGTTTCGAGATAATTGGATCGAAGGGTATAGGAAAGCTCCAGGTTTTGTAAGTACGCATAATAATTGATACTGCCCAGCCGAAAGCTTTCCTTTGCATTGCGCAAAATTTCTGATGACTCGCGCAACCCCACCGTTTCAAAGTACGCCAGGTTTTCCAGGTATTGCCGGTATTGCGCCATCGCTTTGGCATATTCTGTACTGAGTTGGTAGGAGACGATTTGTTTTTGAGTGCGCGAAATTTGAATCCCCTTTTTAGCAGCATTGATATTCGATTGATAGGTCCATTGCCATAACGGAACCGTAAATCCAACCCGGACCCTCGAATGAAAAGGGGTTTCCTTGGTTCCTTGATTTAAAGCACCCACAATCAGCCCTGGCACTCTTTTAGTTCTCTCAACCCGAAGTAGCTGTTTGCTCAATGCTTCCTGTTTTTGGGTATAGGTCAAAAGTGGATTGGCGGCCAGAAAGAGGGAATCGACCAAAAATTCTTCAACGATATAGGGTGTTTTTTGCAACTGCTCTACGGGTATGTGGGTCGTATCGTTTGGGAATCCCAATAAAAGATTGAATTGGTACTTCGCGTTTCTCAATTCGATTTTAGCCTGTTTGAAATTGTAAAGGATCCTTCTGTACTGGGACTCCCCGTTTACTCTTTCCAGGTTGGAAATTTGCCCAACCAGGTAGCGGATTTCATTTACCTTAATGATGTCGTCGTAAACCGAATCCTGACTTCTCAGCAGGCCGGTCTTCTGAATAAGGTACTGGACTTCATTGTATGCCAATCTGACTTTGTAAATGAGGTTGTTGACGGTAATGGTCTTATCATTTTCAGAAAGTTCGATTCGCTGGTTCTGCGCCTTCCGCTGATAGGCATATACTCCCGGGTAGTCGATCAACTGCAGGACACCGGGCCGCAAGTCATGTCCGGTGGGTGCTTCAAAAATAATATCTGGAGTTGTCAGGCTGAAAGTGGATGGTCTGAGCGCGACTTGTTGCTCAATTTTTTGTTGAGCCAGTTCCATTTCGGGATTGCGCTGGAGGGCGATCTGCACGGCAGCATCAGCACTGACGGCCTTTTGTTCCTGTGCAAACAACGTTGATATGGAACCCAGCAAAAGCAAGAGGGTCAACAACAGGATGATCACGATGGCGCCTTTGGAAAGAATGGTTTTTATGTGATCGCCACCGGCGAAAAAAGTATATAATACGGGTAAGACAATCAGGGTCAAAATAGTGGAAGTAAACAGGCCGCCAATGACCACGGTTGCCAAAGGCTTTTGTATTTCCGCACCTGCGCCGGTGGAAAGCGCCATGGGCATAAATCCTAAAGCTGCAACGGCCGAAGTCATCAATATGGGCCTGAATTTATCGCGGATGCCGGTGATGATCCGTTCTGTAAGATCATGGACGCCCGCTTTCTCCAATTCATTAAACCGGGTGACAATCAGTATCCCGTTAAGTACCGCAATACCAAAAAGGGCGATAAAACCTACGCCGGCGGAAATGCTGAAATTCATTTCGCGAATTAAAAGTGAAAATACGCCACCAACGGCCGACAGCGGCACGACCGTATATATCAGAAAGCTGTCGCGGACGTTGCCAAAGGTCGCAAAAAGTAAACCGAAGATAATAAACAGGGCGATGGGTACTACAATGGCCAGCCGTTCTTTCGCTCGCCTGAAGTTTTCAAATTCCCCGCCAAAGTCGACTGAATAGCCTGCGGGAATAATAACCTGTTCGTTGATTTTTCTCATGGCATCCTTTACCACCGACTCCAAATCGCGGCCGCGGACGTTGAACCCAATGTTCATCCTTCTTTGGAGGTTTTCATGACCAATTTCGGAGGGCCCTATTTCTTCACTTATTTGTGCAAGATCTTTCAGCGCAATGGGCTGGCCGTCACTATCGCCGATTAACAAGCTTTGTATGTTCTCCGCCTTGACGCGTTCGTCACCGGAAAGCCTCAATGTGAGATCAAACCGCTTGTCATTTTCATAAATGGTGCCCGCGACCGCGCCTGCAAATGCTGTTTGAATCGCCCGGTTGATTTGAGAAACGGTAATGCCGTACAATGCCATTGCCCTCCGGCTGTATTTGATGTTGATTTGGGGTAAACCAAAAATCTTGTTTTCCTGCACGTCGGCCGCTCCCTGGACGGTCTTGATGATCCTGATAATCTGATTTCCTTTGTTTGCCAGTGAGTCCAAATTCGGGCCAAAGAGTTTTACTACGACATCCGTACGTGCGCCACTCATCAGTTCATTGACACGATTTTCAATCGGCTGTTGAATGGAGTTGACGATGCCCGGGAATTGTTCCAACTTCTTTGCGATTTGTTCTACCAACTCTTCCTGATCGTCGGCTTTGGTCCACGTACTTTTGTCAGTCAGAACGACCACGATCTCCTGCGCCTCCATCGGCATCGGATCAACGGGAACTTCCGACGTACCGATCTTTGACACCACCCGTTGTACTTCATCGGGATATTCTTTGAGCAGCATGGTTTGTATCTTTCTACTCAAGGAAATGGCCTCCGTCATCGATGTCCCGACAGGGAGATTGGTTTCAATGACAAGATCACCTTCGGCCAGCTTGGGAATAAATTCTCCGCCGATAAATTTAAACGCGATGATACCCCCAGCAAGGATAGCCACAGCCGACAGGATGATGACGCCCCTCCTTTTTAAACTTATCCGAAGCAAAGGTTCGTAGGTTTTGTAGAGAAGTTGAACGATTCTTTCGGATATCCCCGCATGGTCGGCAGACTTGGGCGGGAGCAGGATGATAGACCCAATCATGGGCACGTAGGTGATTGACAAAATCAAGGCCCCAAGAATGGCAAAGGTCAAGGTCTTTGCCATCGGGCCAAACATCTTTCCTTCCGTTCCCGATAAGGTAAGGATGGGAAAGTAGACGATCAGGATGATTAGTCCGCCAAAAATGACCGATCGTTTGGCAGCTTGTGTTGCCCGAATGATGATTGCTTCTTTTTCAAGCTGGCTAATGGCATCCTCTTGTGGTCTTTTCGAAAATTCGACCGCAAGAAAGAACACAATGGCCTCCACCACGATGATGGCCGGGTCCACCAGGAGCCCAAAGTCAATGGCTCCCAGGCTCATCAGGTTACCCACTACCTTAAACCGTACCATCAAACCAAAGGCAAACAACATTGCCAGCGGAATAACGGAGGCCGCAAGAAGGCTAGCGCGCCAGTTGCCAAGAAATAAAAGTATTACCAGCACCACAATGCTTGCACCCTCCATCAGGTTGTTCGACACCGTGCGCATGGCCTTTGAAACAATTTTCTCCCGATCAATAAACGGTTCTATCACCAGGCCTTCCGGAAGCCTGGCCTGAATGATCTTCATTTTGTTTTTTATGCGCTTTATGACGGCATTGCCGTTTTCCCCCTTCACCATCATGATAATACCGCCAACAGCTTCCCCTTTTCCATCTACCGTAATGGCGCCATACCGGATGCTGTGACCAATGATCACTTCCGACACGTCTTTTACAAGCACAGGCACCTTGTTGTTTATCTTAACAACCGTGTTGCCAATTTCTTCCAAATTGGTGGCCAGGCCAATACCCCGGATCGTAAAAGCTTTATTGTCTTTCTCGATGTAAGCACCTCCCGTATTGCTGTTGCCCGTGCTAAGCGCTTCAAAAAGTTCATCCAGTGTTATCCCCAGCGCCCTCATCCTGTCTGGTTTGATCATGGCCTGGTATTCTTTTTTATAACCGCCAAACCCACTCACTTCGGCGATGCCGGGAATGCCCAGTAGTTGCCTGCGGATAAACCAGTCTTGCAAAGTCCTGACCTCCATCAGCGAAAAAGATTTGTCGTCGGGATCTTTGGGCCGGATGACATATTGGAACACTTCACCAAGTCCCGTGGACACGGGACCCATATACGGCTTTCCAAGCTCTTCGGGTATGTCACTTTTCACAAGTTCCAATCGCTCGAACACCTGTTGTCTTGCCCAGTAGATATCCGTTTCATCGGTGAAAACTAATTTTACCACACCCAACCCGAATTTCGATACGGACCGGACTTCCACCAGTCCGGGAATGTTTGACATAGACATTTCGATGGGAGCCGTGATAAACTTCTCCATCTCCAGGGCGGCCAAACTTGGGCTGTTGGTAATGACGTCAACCTGGTTACTGGTAACATCAGGAACTGCATCCACCGGTAATCGAAGCGCAGCGTAACCGCCCCAAAAAATCAAGATGAGCACCATAGTCCCAACCAAAAGTTTGTTCTTGACGCTTAATTCAATGAGTTTGTCAATCATGCTATTGCTTCTGTTCCAGGCAAAACAGTCAAATATCACTGAATACGATTAGCTTGACAAGCGACGCGGGGGGAGTGGTGAGATTGGAAAACAGTTATAAAAGAAGATCTCACGAAGAAAATGATCAAAGGCGGGTTTTCAAACGGTATCGGTAAATTTGAAAAAACTTAAAAGAAAACACAGGATTTAGCATATCCAGGTTCCTTCGCACGGGATATTCTTAGGTCAAGTTCAGGAAGTGGAAGTAAGGCAAAGCGAATGCATCGGTTCACTCGTACTTCACAAATCGCTTGAGAAACAACACATCCTTTTCTCTCGCGAATCGAATCACGCCGGATTTACATAAAATGATGTTAATGTCAAGAAGCACTATTATCGGTTCCTTTCAATAAATTTCTTAAATTTCATTGATGTATCTCCGCTTCAAACAGAATTCACGTTTTATGATTGTTAATTCAAAATCTTCATGAGTCACACGCGTCGAAAATTCCTTCAAAATTTAAGCGCAGGCGCTGCCGCGCTCAGCTTTCCTTCTGTATCAGGGTTGCCAAATTCCATTCCTTTTCAACAAAAGAAACTGGGCATTGCGCTGTTAGGACTGGGGTACTACGCCGAGCATAAACTGGCAACGGCCCTGGAGGAAACAAAAAACTGCTATCTGGCAGGGATTGTCACGGGCACCCCTGCTAAAGCGGAGAAATGGAAGGACAAATACAAACTCGCGGACAAGAACATTTATAACTATGAGACGCTCGACCGCATCGCCGACAACCCCGATATTGGCGCGGTGTATGTTGCCACACCAAATGCCTTGCATCCTCCTTATGCGATCCGCGCTGCAAAAGCCGGAAAGCACGTTCTTTGTGAGAAGCCAATGGCCACGTCATCCAAGGAATGCCAGGAGATGATCGATGCCTGCAAGAAAGCAAAGGTAAAATTATACATTGGCTACCGACTGCATTTCGAACCGCACAACAAGGAGGCCGCTCGCGTAGGGCAAAAGAAAGAATTCGGCAACGTGAAGATCGTCGAGACTTCGATGGGTTTCAAAATAGGGGACCCCACCCAATGGCGGTTAAAGAAATCCCTGGCAGGTGGCGGGGCCATGATGGATGTCGGAATTTATTGCATACAAGGCGCACGGTATTCTACCGGTCTTGAGCCTACGCACGTTACGGCGCGCGAATACAAAACTGACCCCGTGAAATTCAGAGAAGTGGATGAGACCATTTCCTGGCAGATGGAGTTTCCAGACGGGGCCGTTTCAAACTCGACAACCTCTTATGCCAGTTCGATGGACCGCCTTTACATCTCCGCCGAAAACGGATGGCTTGAACTCCGGCCAGCCTTTGGGTACGGACCCCTGGAGGGCAGGACACAAAAGGGACTTCTCGACCTTCCGAAAACGAATCACCAGGCCGTGCAGTTGGACGAAATGGCCCTCGGTATTCTGGAAAACAGACCCATCGATGCAACGGGCGAAGAAGGCTTGCAGGACATGAAAATAATCGAGGCCATTTACCGCTCCATTCAATCCGGGAAACGGGAAAAGATCTGAATTACCAGGTCTAGCCCATTAATTCTTTGTTACTGCAGTTTTTTCGGTAAAAAACCCGACAGTTGAATACATCACGCCGATTATCAGAAGATCAAATACCCAATTGATCAGCGTGTCGCTCACCGAATGCGACCGGC
>JBGPGZ010000160.1:0-8569 GCA_041484175.1 Cyclobacteriaceae bacterium
ATTCGTTGAGAGGGAGTAGTAAACCAACAGTAGATAAGATTGATCGCGAGAATCTGGCACGGTAAAACCGACTTAAGGAATTATGACGCCTACGCTGATTTTCTAAAGAGGGTGGCTATCGCTGACTTTAAACAAAAAAATTAATAACCTATGAAAACGGTCATATTCTTTCCACTGATATTGGTAGCGCTTACTTCATTGATGCCGGTTCAAAAAAAGAAGGTAATATTTTTTGGGGATTCCATCACGGAGGCAGGCGCAAAACCGGGAGGGTATATCCCCAGGATAGGAGATCTGGCGACGGCGGATAAGGTGGCCGATCAATTTGAATTCATTGGCGCCGGGATCGGGGGCAACAAGATTTATGATCTTTATCTCAGGATGGAAGACGATGTGTTAAGCAAGAACCCGCTGGTGGTGGCGATCTACATAGGGGTGAATGATGTGTGGCATAAGCGAACGTATGGTACTGGTACCGATGCCGACAAGTTTGAAAAATTTTACACGGCAATCATCAAGAAGTTGCAAGCCAAAGGCATCAGGGTGGTTCTTTGTACTCCGGCCGCCATTGGAGAAAAAACCGATTTCAGCAATGAATTGGATGGTGATCTTAACAGATATTGCAATATTATCCGTGCAATCGCGTCCACGAACAACCTTCGGGTCGTGGATTTAAGAAAGGCCTTTTTGGACTACAACAAACAATTCAACACTGATAATAAGGAGTCAGGGATACTTACTACCGATCGGGTTCACCTTAATGAGAAGGGGAATCAGTTAGTGGCGGAGGAGATGTGGAAGGTGATAAAAGGGTAATAATGGTTGGTTAGATAGGGATGGTCGTTACCCTCCCTCACGGATAAAGTTTTGCGCCATTTGCGGCGCAAAAAACTTCTGCCCCGATTAGGCTTGAAGCGCCGGGAAGATGGAAACAGTCAGTGTGAGGCCGCGAGTCGACCTCACGCTGGCTGTTTGAAGAAAAGCAGATTCGCACGCGAATCTGCTGCGTTTTTGCCAAGAGGAAGTTTATCCGCTTGCGGATAAACTTCCTCTATGGCTTCTGATAGCGCCACTACGGTTCATTTGCGAAGTGCTCGCTCTCCGCGGCGCGCATGGCATGCGAACTTCAATCGAGCTTTTGCACTGTTGCTGGTTACTCACTATCCATTCGATGAAACATGTTGCACTTTACCTGCTGTAAATGCGTGAAAACGAAAAAAGCGCAAATACGGACAATACAGCCTCGCCTTTTTCGTAAGGCTTAAAAAGAGCAACATGCTGAAATTTAATTTCTCCTTGTTTTCACCCAGGCGTGAGAACGGGAACCATCGAAAGAATGGCTGGTGGAAAGAGTTTAATAATCATGCTATACTCATATGCGAGGGAAGTTATAAAGACGGTTTGAAGACCGGGATATGGAGGCAATACTATGATACCGGCGAGTTGGCTATTGAAGAGACCTATCGTGCTGGAATGAAAGAGGGACCGTTCCGGTCATTTGATAAAGACGGCGGCCTCTTAATTGGTGAAGGCTGGTTCAAAGCAAATAAACGCGAAGGGATATTCGCAGTCTTCAATTCTTCAGGCAGTTTAGTAAAAAGGATGATTTTTGTAAACGATGTGCTGATTCAGGAAATAACCACAGAACAACAAACTGATATCCTTCATCCTGATATCCTTCATGCTGATGAAAACCCTCACTAATAATACTGAATGGTTATTCGTTCATTTTTCCAAAGTTACAGGTTGAATCCAACATGAAACCAGGAACACCTGGAACCCGAAACCGGCTTTAAAATCCCTTAAATTCCCCCAACTCGTAACAACTTTTTGCCGGCTTGCTACGTCCTAAAGACGGGTGGGATCAAAAGACTTTTGGGGAAGGGGAAAGGGTTGCATTTTTGGGCGGTCTACCGATTATCAATACCGCGTCACCACATTTTGATCTATGCTAAAAAATTACCTCAAAATCGCCTTTCGCTCGATTTGGCGGGCTAAAGTCCACTCTACTATTAATGTCCTCGGCCTTGGGCTTGGGATTGGCTGTTGCATCCTGATTGTCCTCTTTGTTCGCGACGAGTGGACATTTGATAGATTTCATTCAAACGCGAGTCGCATTTACCGCGTATGGGGCAAGGAAGACTGGGGCGTAAACCAGCAGTTTTTATACACAAGCACACCATTTCCTATGGGGCCGACCCTGAAAGACAATTTCCCGGAAGTGGAATACCAGGTCCGTATCAGTCAGATCGGACCCCAGGTCAAAGTTGGTGAGAATCTTTTTTCAGAATCGGTCACGATAGCCGGGCAGGATTTTTTTGAAGTGTTTGATTTTAGGTCGACCGCCGGTGACCCGCGCAACGCTTTGCGCAGCCAAAGCGGTCTGGTGCTGAGCAACCGGATAGCGCACAAATATTTTGGCTTGACAGATCCTATCAATAAAGTGATTTCTATATCGCTGGGGGAAAAGTTTGAAGAATTCCTGGTAAAGGCGGTCGTCGCTGATCCGCCGGTCAATTCGAGCATTCAATTTGGCATACTTATTTCGGATCTCAATTATCCTAAGCTGTACAGCCATCAGACGCTGACATCGGCATGGTTCAATATTAATCCGGAGACGTACATCATGTTGCGTGATGGGGTAGACCCCAAACAGGTGGTAAGTAAATTTCCTTCGGTGTTCCGGACAATCCTCGGTGATGAAGATTTCGTGAAAAGCAAGTATGCTCCGGGCCTTCAACCTCTTACCTCTATACACCTGGACACCAGTTTGCCGGCCGGGCTTGCACCGGTGAGCAACCCTAAATACTCATACATCCTGTCTGCCATCGCCTTGCTTATCTTGTTTGTGGCCTGCATTAACTTTGTCACGTTGTCCGTGGGTCGATCCATCAAGCGGGCGAAAGAGGTGGGTGTACGAAAAGTTGTAGGGGCCCAACGAAAACAAATTGTTTATCAATTCATCGGAGAAGCCGTGATCGTCACCGTCCTGGCGTTGATAGCGGGGATTCTATTAGCGGTTATAAACATTCCATTGTTCAATGATCTTTCCGGAAAAAATCTGACCCTACGGCTGGATGGTTTTACCACGCTGGTCGCGTTGACACTGGTTTTCATAATCGGATTGATTGCCGGCAGTTATCCTGCTTTCGTGCTGTCCGGCTTTAAACCCATTTCCATTCTGAAGGGCAGCGGCCTGCCGTCGGCCAAGACGGGAAAGCAAGGGTTGCGCAGAGGGCTGGTCGGTGTACAGCTGGTACTTTCTATTTTCCTGGTTTCAAGTACGCTGGTCATGCGCGATCAGCTGCGATATTTACAGAATAAGGATCTGGGCTTTGATAAAGAACAATTGGCAGTGATCCAATTGAATGGCCCCCCGGTGGGAAGGCTTCGCGACCGCATTCCTGCGACTTTTCAAAAAGCGGAACAGTTTAAGAGCGAACTTTCCCGGATTGCTGACGTGACTGCTGTTTGCGCTTCATCGCACGATTTCGGAAACGGGGGATGGATGAACATAGGCTATACCGACGACAATGGCACCTACCGCACGTTTAACTATAATACGATTGATGACGATTATTTACCTACGTTGAAAATGGAGCTCGTGGCGGGCCGGAATTTCTCCAACAGCAATCCATCGGACATTCGCAGAGCCATTATCGTCAATGAAGCCTTTGCCAGAGAATATGGTTGGAAGGAGGCGATTGGGAAAAAGATTCCAGGAAGGAATTTCCAGGACCATGAAGTAATCGGCGTGGTAAAGGATTTTAACTACACTTCGCTTTATACGAAGGTGGAGCCATTGGTTATGGGGATGGATCCAATGATTGCATTTAGCGGTATTGAGAATATCAATACGGATAACTCACCGGTTCCAAAGTTGATGGTGCGGCTACGGCCTGGAAATATGGCGATGACGATTGATCGGATCAAGGGTGTGTGGGACAAAATCACAGGCGGGGAGGAGTTCACATTTGCTTTTGTCGATCAGACCCTGGATAAGCAATACCGCAATGACCAAAACCTGAGCAAGATCGTAAGCATTGCTACCTTGCTGGCCATGGTGATTGGGAGCCTGGGGTTGTACGCATTGGCTTCGCTGGCCATGCAAAACCGCACCAGGGAGATCACTATTCGCAAAGTGATGGGCGCCACCGAACAATCGCTGCTGCTCCTTCTTTCAAAGGACTACGTCTACCTGATCGCGATATCCCTGTTGCTTTCGGTGCCAATCACCTGGTACCTCATGACCCAGTGGCTTCAATCCTTTGAATTCAGAATAAGCATTGGATGGGAAGTATTCTTATGGGCAGGGGGTTTGTCATTGGTGGTGGCAATCTTTACCATCAGCTATCAAGCAATCAAGACCGCCTCGGCACAGCCTGCTGAGACACTAAAGTATGAATGACCTCCTTATGAAGATAGAAATGTTTAACACTGTTATGCTATGATTAAGAATTACTTTAAATCAGCTTTCAGAAACTTCTTTAAGCACAAAACTTTTACACTGTTGAATGTGACGGGCCTTTCGCTGGGAATGGTCGCAAGTCTGTTGATTCTGCAGTATGTAAAGTACGAACGCAGCTTCGATACATTTCATTCCAGGGCTGCCGATATCTACCGCATACAATACAATGGATGGCAGGGGGGAAAATTGAGATTTGAATGTGCTGCTGCCGTACCTGCGGTAGGCCCGGCACTCAAGAATAATTTTCCGGAAGTTGAAAAATTCACGCGGCTGTATCCGGTAAGCGGAGTGATCAGCTATGAGAGTCCCGAACACGGACTCATTTCATTCCTCGAAGAGAAAATGCAAATTGCTGACTCAGCGGTATTTGAAGTATTTGATTTTGAGCTATTAAAAGGGAACCAAAAGACCTCTCTGGAAGGCCCGAACAAAGCGGTGATTTCGCAACGGGCGGCAAAAAAATATTTTGGCGATGCGGACCCGATAGGAAAAACGATCGCCTGGGATGGCACGCGGAAATTTGAAGTGACAGGCATATTTCGGGATATTCCGGAGAATTCGCATATAAAATTTGATTTCCTGCTTTCGTACCGAACGCTCACCAATCTCGCAGGCAACGAGGCAGAAACCTCCTGGGGATGGTATGACTTTAATACGTATGTGTTGCTGGCGCCGGGTACCGATTCAAAGGCCTTGCAGGCAAAGTGGGATAAGTACCTCTTGAAGGAGCGAGGCGAAGAATGGAACAAAACTAACCGGCGCCAGGAATTCATCCTTCAACCGATGTTGGACATACACCTGTACTCGAATTTACTACAGGAATCGCAACCGGACGAACGGGGTGATGGAGATTCAGTGTATGCCCTCACACTGATCGCCTTGTTTATTTTGATTATCGCGTGGGTAAATTATATCAATTTGGCAACGGCCAAGTCTTTTGACAGGGCCAATGAGGTGGGGGTGAGGAAGGTAATGGGTGCGCAGAAAGATCAGCTCATCAAGCAATTCTTGTCGGAATCGTTTCTTGTAAACTTGCTGGCAGCAGCCATCGCGATCATAACCGTACGCATCGCCTGGCCGGCCTTTTCCGATCTGGCCGGAAGGAAAATCCCGATTGAATTCATGTTTCAAAAGGATTTCTGGATTCTGTTGGGAATTCTTTTTTTGGGTGGCACTTTCTTGTCTGGGTTCTACCCGGCCATTATACTGTCTTCTTTTAAGCCCATTTCCGTTTTGAAAGGCAAAGTAATGAGGACTTCCCAGGGGAGTTTCTTGCGCAAATCGCTGGTAGTTTTTCAATTTGTTACATCGGTCGTTTTGATCAGCGGGTCGATCATCGTCTACCAGCAACTGAACTTTATGAGGAGCCAGGACCTTGGTATCAACATCAATCAGACGCTCGTTCTGAAGGGCCCTGGCGTTATTGATTCTCTGTTTGACCGGAAGCTTGAAAGTTTCAAGGCGGAAGCCTTGCGGATCTCGGGGATCGTCAGTATGACCGCCTCTACCAATGTGCCCGGTGATGAAATATTCTGGGCGAGTGGTATCAAGAGATTGGTGGGCGGTCCGGAGACTTCCATATCGGGATATACGGTAGGCATCGATCATGACTATGTACCTTCGTTTGATTTGAAAATCGCCACCGGAAGAAATTTTGATGTTCAGCATCCGAACGATAGAAGAAGTGTGATGCTCAATAGGGCGATGGCGGAGGCGCTTGATTTCAAAGACTTGAAGGCGGCAATGGGTGAAAAGGTAGTACAAGGAAGAGACACCTTCGAGATTGTTGGGATACTGGAGAACTATCATCAAATGTCGCTGAAGGAAGCCGTAACGCCACTGGTATTCCACTATGCACCGACCTTTTCTTCGTTCTTTGCCTTTAAGATAGAAAGCAAAAATTATCGGCAGATGCTGACTTCCCTCGATGAACCCTGGAAGACTTTCTTTCCCGGAAACCCGATGGATTATTTTTTCCTGGACCAGTTTTTCAACCGCCAGTATGAGCACGACCAGCAGTTTGGACGCGTGTTCAGCATTTTTACCGGATTAGCTATTTTCATTGCCTGCCTGGGTTTGTTTGGACTTGCCTCCTTTATGACCATGCAACGAACCAAGGAAATCGGCATCCGGAAGGTCCTTGGTTCTTCAGCTTCGCATATTGTTCTGCTGCTGTCAAAAGGATTCATCTTGCTGGTTCTGCTGGCAAATCTGATTGCATGGCCGTTCACCTGGTGGATCATGAATATGTGGTTGCAATCGTTCCCTTACCGCATCACGATCAACCCTGTATTATTCTTTATGGCAGGGGCTGGTGTGGTGTTGATCGCATTCATTTCCGTGGGCTTTCAGACATTCAAAGCGGCCATGGTCAACCCTGCGCTGACGTTAAAGTACGAATAGTATCACGCTTTCTGAATTTTTTTTTGGAACCCGACGAGTCAAAATAATAATGGTCAATGCTTCGCAACTACCTTAAAATTGCATTACGAAATCTACGTAATCATCTTTCCTATTCTTCTATCAATATCTTTGGCTTAGCCATCGGTATCGCGTGCAGCCTGGTGATCTTTCTATATGTCTATGGTGAATGGAGTTATGACCACTCATTCAAGAATGCAGACCGCATCTACCGGATCGGCATTTCATTTTTTAATATCGGCAAGTTTGCCAATGGGCCGGAGCGTTTACTGGAAGTCCTGCCAAAAGATTTCGCGGGTATTGAGACCGCCACACGCATCCAGAAAGACCGCGATCTGATTGTCGCCGTAAAAGGTCAAGTGTACAAGGAGCCGGAGGCCTATTATACCGATTCCGCTTTCTTTCACGTGTTTGACTATTCCTTTGTTGCCGGAAACGAACAGCGGATACTCAGCGAGCCAAATGAGATCGTTCTTACCGAAACCATGGCAAGAAAGTATTTCAAAAGGACTGATGTCTTGGGAGAGACCTTGGAAATTGGCAAAGAAAAAACGGCCTATAAGATAACGGGTGTTATAAAAGACCCTCACTTTAATTCTCATTTAAGGGCTCCCATTTGGTTATCGATTCAAACTCAATTAAAGGGGGAGCCCGCCTGGTCGTCTGCGGCATTTCACAATTATGTTTTGCTGCGCAAGAATTCCACGCAGGCGGATCTGCTTACTGCACTCGACCGCGTTTTAGAAAAGTATGTTTTTCCTGAATCCGGCAAGCCCATGGGATTCACTTCTCTAGCGGACTATAAGAAAAGTGAGAATTCTGTAAAATTCTATGTTCATCCTCTAAAGGACATTTACCTGAAGTCAAAATTGAACCTCGAAATTTCACCGGGCGGGAACGAGTCATCTATTTTTATTTTTTCTGCGATCTCGCTTTTTATCCTGACGTTGGCGGCCGTGAACTTTGTGAACCTTACAACCGCACGGGCGTCAAAGCGGGCAAAAGAGGTGGGCATTCGAAAAACAATGGGCACATCGCGGAGGAAACTAATCGCTCAGTTTTTGATTGAATCAGTGATGACCACCTTGGTGGCCATGCTATTCGCTCTCCTGTTTTCCGAGCTATTTCTGCGCGCATTTGAATACATTACCGGCGTGCCTTTACTTTCGACGATCTGGCGAAATCCATCAACGGTTTTACTTTTTGTTGGTTTTTCATTGATCGTTGGTATCCTCTCCGGATTATACCCGGCATTTTATCTGACTTCTTTTCTCCCGGTAAAAGTTCTGAAGGGCAACCTGGTGGCAGCGGGTGGCAGGGGGTTCCGTAATTTTCTGGTCGTTTTTCAATTCTCCGTTTCTATGGTCCTGATTGTTTGCAGCCTGGTCGTGCATCGGCAGATGCTCTTTCTTCAGAACAAAGATCTCGGCTTTGACCAGGAGAATGTCGTCACCGTCGACAATGGAGACTTGTTGAAATCCTCTGCGGATGCTTTCAAAGACGAATTGTCGAGGGAGTCATCCGTAATTACGGCCAGCCTTCATATGGGCGAGCCGGGTAGTAAGCGCATACTTTCTTTTTACACCTACCAAACGGCGGCCATGCAAAACTCGATGACGATCAACACCTATTTTGGAGACGCCGACTATATGAAGCTGATGGGTTTTCGATTGGTCGCGG
>JBGPGZ010000161.1:0-8565 GCA_041484175.1 Cyclobacteriaceae bacterium
AAAAAAAAAAAATTAACAAATCAAAAAACCCTTACGCCTGGGCCCAAATCCTTAAATTGAAAACCAAATCTCATTCGCATGACGATGATCAGACAAATGGCGGGGGTTGCTTTCTTCTTCGCCTTTTGCAACGCCTCAGCCCAGTTCTTTGAGCCATTCAACGGTACCGGTACTCCCAAGGGATGGATATTCGCAACCGGCGACGGCACGGCCTTTGTGGAGATGAAGCAGAACGACGGCATAGCCTCTTTCTATGTCGACGCGACCCACGACAAGCTTGGCATTTGGTGGGCCCTCGCACAGACACGGGTCGAGGGCATCGATATGAAAAAACTCATCCTTCCCCAATACGAATTGCGGGTGGAGACACGCATCAGGGTTAGCCACGCACCCCGTCGCATCAATCTACATTTCAATCATCAGCGTACAACCGATTTCCATTCGCACCTGATGGAGTTTGATATTCCAGATACGGTTAACTGGCACACGATCAGCATGACAACGCATGATTTTGAGACACAACCGGGTGACCAGATCAACTGTCACATTGCCCTGATGGATTGGGGCCTGGGAAAATACCGGGTGGATCTCGATTATTTCAAGGTGGATGTTGTCGACCGCAACATGATCAACCAGGACCTGGGAGCAAAACTGCCTTATCATCCTCCGCTGGCCGATCCATCGGGATTCAAACTCCATCTTGACGCGGTAGCGGACGCCATGATTGACAATCAATTTACGGATCGCAATTTTAACAACTGGCATACACGCGGCGCCTCCGGTGCATACACGGACTTAGTGACGGTGAGCGGGACGCAATGGGTGATCATGCGATGGGATCTCGGTTCGCTGGCGGGAAAAACGGCCACGAGGTCAGGCCTCCTGGAACTTTCACCGTATTCGGTCCAGCGGGCACCCGATTTTTTTAAGGACTTCGGCATGGTCCGGATAACGGAAATCCTTGGTGGTGATGCACAATGGGACGAAAAGACCGTGACCTATGATCGTTTACGGAATGGGACTCCTATTGAAGATGTCATCAACACCCAAATGATCATCGACGACAGTCTGACCTGGAATAAAGATGGAAAGGTGCTTTTCACCATTTCCCGTCCAGTGCTGCAACGAATGATCGACGGTAAAACAAAAGGCCTTGCTATCAAGCCCCTGGGGGCCGTGAATGCTTCATTTTATTCCATGGAGAACAGGAATCCGTTATTGAAGCCAAGGCTTTATCTGGATGTTCACTGATGCGTAGGATTGCGCGGTCAACGCTGCTCGCGGGAGGCCTCCTCCAGCAAGCGCTTTGCACGGACAGGATTGTAAACACCGCACGGGCATAATCGCACCAACGTGGTCACCGCTTCATCCGGCGTTCGCCGTCCTTCCCGGACCATGTCGAGCATTTTGCGGGCCATATTAAAGGAGACCATTCCGTGGCCGCACATCGTAGATAGGGCGAGCACCTGCGAGTTCGGCAAGTGATCGTGCGGATCATTAAAGGCCAAAGCATATTCGACACTGTGACGATGTATACCGCAGCTTTCAGCCGCGCGCCTGGCATTCTCAACCGAAGTGCTCATGTTGACGGAAATCCCAAAATCTGCATCCACCACCTCTTTGAGACAAGCTTGCGCCTGTTCTTCCGTAGCAAAAACAGCAGATACCGTCCCGGGTTTATTAACGCCTTCAATCACCTTTTCCCACTCGGGACTCGAGTTTCGATTCCAGTGAGCCGTGGGGTGAAGGCCTCGTTCAGGTGCAATACTCCCACGGTTTCCATTGCCCATATTGGACGGTCTGTGTTTTGCACATATGCGGAGGAACTCTTTGAGTTTAGGAACTGAATCCTCGTCATTCTTGCCTTTTGACGGAATGGCAAAAATGATGTAATCGTCACGAAAACTCTGAGAATTGCCGTAACGATGCAGTGTGTTGGTCATGGGGTTGCCATTTTAGCCTGTGAGACAAACTCCACCCTGTTGGTAATCCGTCCCAATCCCATATTCGTCTTCGCCCTGGCGTAATAATAGCCAAGATCATCCAAGAGGGGGCCCAGTATGTAGTCTTCGCCATCAACGCATCGGGTGGAGATGCCGACAGCAGTCACGGTGTCAATCGTTTCGCCGACTCGTTCAACAATACTCAGCACCCGCTCAACCTCATGGACTGAAGTCTTAATTTCCACAATCGCCGATAATATCTTTTCATTAAGAATTTCCTGACGAAGGTCCCCCGTGCCCGTATCGGTCATCAGATGAGTTACCGGATTATTTTTTTCAAAGGAAACCCCCGGCTCCCTGGCCAGGGTTCTGGTCATCGCCTGAATCTCTGAAAACCGGACGCCCACACCGGGTCTGCCGAACTCTATAGTATAACCCACTTCTCCGGGCGCAATCCGAAGTGAAACATCGTTGGTCTTGACCTCCTCCGTCCCGCGACCCTTGATGCCGGTGGACTTGTGTTCTACTACTGGGTCGGAAAAGATTTGCCGGATGAGCCTCGGCATTTGAAGTTCGTTCATCTCAAATGCACCCGTTGGGCACACATCCGGTTCGGGCTCAAATCGAAAACGAAAAAACTTCGCCGTCTTGCGAATGGTTCTCACCATAACCGGATTGAGATTCTCGGTGCTCATTCCGCGAAAGCATGTTCCGCACTCCACACACGCGTCCTCATTGATAACCGCCCGATTCCTGGACTGATCAACATAGATCGCACCCATCGGGCAAATCGAAACGCAGTTTCCGCAGGCGACACATTTTTTTTGGTTAATTACCATAAAATCCGGGGCTGTTGGAGAGCAGCACGGCTATCTATCAAAGTTATGGAAAACGCTATTATTTTAAATATCGGGGAAGGGAGATATCACAGGCCAAGGTTTGGTTGTCTCCGGCTTGGTTTTTGGCTAAATTTAAAGGTATTGCCTATTGTTATTGTAATCCACTGACCCATGGCAGAACTTATAAGCATTATCGGACTCGGTCGCACCGGCATGCCGGCCGCAAAAGCTTACTTGACAGCAGGCTATAAGGTGTCCGGCTATGATGTCCGCAAGGAAGCCGCGGACCAGTTCGTCAAGGCCGGTGGAACGGTCCAACCAAGTCCGGCGGGGTGCGCGCGTCAAGGCGGCTTCATTCTTATTTTTGTCCTGGATGACCGGCAATTGACGGAAGTAATAGAAGGAGATCAAGGTATCCTCGCATCGATTGCTCGCGGAACGACAATCATTTGCCTGAGCACGGTAAGTCGCCGCTTGATCGAATCGGTAGCGGCAAAGTGCCGCAGTGCCGGGGCTGCATTTGTTGACTGTCCATTCACGGGAGGGCCGGCCAGGATCGCTAACCGGAGCCTTACGCTCATTGCTGCCGCACCCGATGATCTTCTCCAAAAGGTGAAACCCGTGCTTGAAGTTATCGGCAAGATTGTGCACGCCGGATCCACACCGGGTATGGGTCAGGCGATCAAACACTGCAACCAACTTTTAGTCGGAGCTACGCATGGCGCCTTGATGGAGGTGATCACCCTGGCGCGCAAACTGGGTCTGGATCCGGCTTTGGTTTGCTCCGTTGTTGCCGCTGGAATTGCAGGAAGTGATTATTTCCGCATGCTTTCGGAAAGTGTGTTGCACAAGAAGCCATCACCGGGAAGCCTCGGACAAATGGCCAAGGACATGGCGATTGTTCGGTCCACCCTGGAGGATGCACATGTCAATGCCATTGTGGCCTCCGCTGCGGCAGAATATTTCTCCGAATCTGTGAAACAGGGTATGCAAGACCGGGAAGGCGCCGACTTGATAGAAATCGTGGAACAGTGGCCTGCCAAGAAGGTGATAAGTTGATCAATGAAAGGAAGAACAATTATAAAGGGCGGACATCTCTGGGATGGTTTAACCAACCGGCTTGTTCCTGATGGAGCAATACTCATTGAAAACAAAAGGATCAGGGCGGCAGGCTCCGCTGCTGAAATACTCACTGCAACTTACGATGAACTTTTCGACTGGCCGGAGGCCACGCTGATGCCGGGATTAATTGACTGCCATACACATCTTTCCATGGATGCCTCACTGCACAACTACCTGGATCATATGGCCGACAACGTGGCTATCCTGACGCTTCGAGCAACTGCGATGATGCGGAAAGATCTTGCGGCAGGCGTAACGACGTGCCGTTGTCTTGGCGACAAAGAGTTTCTTGATGTTGCTTGCAGGCAGGCTGTGCAAGAAGGTCAGGTTGAAGGGCCGCATTTGTTGGTGGCCACCCGCGGTATCCGCGCACCCCAGGGTCATGGCTTTGTGGGCTATCCTTTCACCGGACCCGGTGAAATCAGAAAAGCAATTAAAGAAAACATCGCCCGTGGCGCAGATTTTATTAAGATCTATATCACCGGGACCCTGAAGGGAACTGGAAACCTTCCGAGTTATCTCTCCGAAGAAGAGATCCGCGTTGCCATTGAAGAGGCGCACGCGGCAGGCGTAAGGGTCGCCTCTCATTGCGTTGGCGGTATCGGACTTGACTGGGCTATTCAATACAAACTGGATACCCTCGAGCACGCCTACCAGATCACCGGGGAGCAAGTAGAGCGACTGGCACACTCTTCCACACAACTCGTACTTACACCTGGACCGATTTTAAACGAGGCGGTTGTCAGGCGATTGCCTACCCATCTTATTCAGGGACATCTTGACGAGAGGGATCAGATCTTCCGCAATATGGCGCGATGCGTGACGGCAGGAATTCCTTTCGCGCTTGGAACAGATGGATTGCACGGAGAGCTGGTGAAGGAAATTGAATTTGCGGAAGAACTTGGCGCGTCGCGCCTGCAATCGCTCCAGGCCGTCACCCTCCATGGCGCGCGAATTTGCGGCATCGAACAAGAAACGGGTACCTTAGAAAAAGGAAAATGGGCGGATGTAGTAGCGGTTGAAGGCAATCCCTTTAAAGATCTTTCCGCTCTCCGCAAAATCATTTGCGTGGTGAAAGAAGGAAGTGTCGTAGCCCGCCAATCAGGTGGGGAAATAAAAACCGCACCCCATGGACAGTTGCTGGGGTAATCGTACGGACCCTTGGCATGGATCGATTCGTGCTATGGCATTCTGCTTTATGCCGGTCCTGTCTTTGCTTTGCCCCTGTTGCAGCTCACCGCCTTCCGGTCTGCACTTCAAGATCTCAGTAGTTAATCCTCCGGCGGACATTGTTACGATCGGTGCCGCCTACATCGGGAAACAAATCGAGGAAAAAAGTCACAACAGAATGAAGGCAGAACTTTTCTCTTCGGGAGTCCTTTCCGGAGGAAAAGGGGAAGCCGAAATCGAGATGTGCCAGCAAGGCAGCATCGAAATGCATGTAACCTCTACCGCTTATCTGGCCAACCTTGTACCGCGGACTTCGATCGTGAGCCTCCCTTTCTTGTTTCGCGATCTTGACCAGGTCGTTGGGATTGCCAGGAGCAGAAGCCCTGTCCTTGACACCATTAATAAAGAGCTTCATTCCAAGAACCTTCATGTCATAGCCTGGTGGCCCCGTGGGTTCCGCCAGCTGACCAACAGCAAACGCAGGGTGAAAAGCCTGGACGACATGCAGGGCCTCAAACTCCGGGTGATGAACAATCCCCTGTATGCCGACAACATGATTGCCATGTCGGCGAACCCCGTACCGATGGCCTGGGGTGAAGTGTACAACAGCCTTCAGCTCAAAACCATCGACGGACAGGAAAATGCTGAAGATGTTATCTATGTTTCAAAACTTTATGAAACGCAGGAATATATGACCGTTTGGGATTACTCTGTCGATTTGGAAGTGGTAATTGTTAACTTCGATTGGTGGCGGAGATTGGAAGGCGGCGACCGTGAACTCATTCAAAAAATCGCCGACGCCTCTGTCACGGAGGAAGAATCGCTCCTCCTCAAAAACACCATCGCTTTACGAAAACAACTTGATAATGAAGGAATGAAGATAGACTATCTGTCCCCTGAGGCAAAGGCAGAATTCAAGCAATCGGTCAGGCCCGTGTGGGACAAATATGAAAAAATCTTCGGCAAGCAGTTTCTGGATGCCTTTCTTGCTGAAATGAAAAAGTACTGACTGGCAAGCACCCTCCTATCCAACATGGGAAAAAGTCTACGCAAATTAGCCGATCATGCAGAAGGGATTCTCCTTTGTCTATTTACGTTCCTTCTAATGGCAGATGTTCTCCTGGGGATCCTGGCGCGGTATGTCAATTTCGAAATTGTCTTTGCCGACGAATTGGGCAAATACCTTTTTGTCTGGCTTTGCATGACGGGTGTTTCAGCGGCTGCCCGCGACAACCAGCATGTCAGGCTATCCTTTCTTGCCGCCAGACTTCCCAACCGGAAAGGGACCTGGATCCTAAGCCAGGTGTTATTTCTGATCTTCTCATTGTTCTTTTTCTATTGGAGTTTTCGCCTGACCCGAATGCATTTTGTCATGGAAAAATCAGTCATGGGATTCCGGTTTCCCATGTATGTATTTACGGCAGCGCTTCCGGTGGGATTTGCATTGACCGCCATCAGGCTGATCCAGGACATTCTTCATACCTGGAAGAATCGCCGGCCATTGAACCCCTGGAGACCGGCCGAGAATAATGATATGATCTGAACTAATGAAGGCCACTTATCTCGCTATCATCCTGTTCTTCGTGCTCACGGCTATCGGCATACCCATATCAGTCAGCATGATGCTGGGGGTGATCATAGCCGTCGTCCTCTTTGGAGTATATCCACCGATAAGTCTGGCGACGCTCTTTTATAGTTCACTCGACAGCTACCTGCTGGTTGCCATACCACTCTTTATGTTATCCGGCATTGTGATGTCGTACGGGGGTATTGCCCGTCGTATCTTTAATTTTTCAGAATCACTCCTTGGTTTTCTGCCCGGTTCCCTCGGCTCGGTCAATGTCATGGCAAGCATGATCTTCGGAGGCATCAGCGGGTCATCCGTCGCAGACGTCGCAGGGATTGGCGCGATCGGCATCAGGGAGATGGTGAACCGAAATTATCCAAGGCCCTATTCAACCGCCATCACCGTGGCTTCGTCTACGCTTGCCGTTATCATTCCGCCGAGCATTCTGATGATCATCTATGCGACCATCGCCAACATTCCCGTCGGGGCGGCACTTGCCTCAGGATTGGTCCCCGGATTGTTCATTACGCTGGTGCTCATAGCGGTAAATACGGTATTTGCCATCCGGAAAAAGTGGGCCCCCTCGAGGGGTTTTTCCATGAGTCAGACGGTACGGACTGCCGCCCAGGGGTTTCCCGCTTTGCTCGCTCCGGTCGTTATCCTGGGAGGAATTTTCATGGGATTTTTTACTCCCACGGAGTCATCGGCTGTCGCGTTTCTCTATTGTCTGTTCATCGGGACATTTGTCTACCGTGAGCTCAACGCGAAAAAGCTCTACCAGGTGATTTATGAAGGAGGTCGAACAAGCGGGATCGTTGCTTTCGAACTCGCTTCCGGATTATTGTTCTCCAATCTGATGACCATCGAAGGAATTCCGGGCCTGCTGACCCACGCCTTTGTCGGCATGCATAGTGAACCATGGCAGGTAATGATACTGATTAATGTGATCTTGCTTGTGGCTGGCATGTTCCTCAATCCTGGTTTTTCGATTATTGTTCTCACGCCTTTGCTTCTGCCGATCGCGAAAAGCGCCGGTTTCCACCCCATCCATTTCGGCATTATCATGGTGACCAATCTGGCCATCGGACTTATTACGCCGCCGGTCGGTGGGTGTTTGTACATCGGATCGGTGGTGTCGGGCGTGCCTATTGAAAAGCTTATCCGCGCTTTGCTGCCATTTTATGTTGTCCTGCTCTTGGCCCTGGTCGTAATCATCCTGTTGCCGGCTATGAGCACAGGGTTTGTGGAATGGTTGTATCGCGACTAAATTGGTCTGATGCCAAAGTGAATTACCTGACGTGTTCCGAATGCCTCACCCCTGCCCCTCTCCATTAATGGAGAGGGAGAAGGGGTGAGGGAGAAAGGGTGAGGGAGCAGTTTTGTCAGGAATTCCGGTGAGTTGAAACAAGGAGAACTCATGATTTGAAGAGACATTTGACAAATCATTCAAATCATCTGCCGGATTGAAACGAAACGATTACAAGATTACCACAATTGACGCTCACGTGCCCGTTGAAATGCTCATGACGGCGAGACAGATAAGGCGCAATCCTACTCATGCAGAAAAAATCCTGTGGAAGCTGCTCCGGAACAGAAATTTAAATCAGTGGAAATTCCGGAGGCAACATCCCATTGCCGAATTATATATTCTTGATTTTTATTGTGCTGAAACCGGAGTTGCAATAGAAGTCGACGGTGAAGTACATCAAACCAATGAACAAAAGGAATACGATGAAAATCGCTCCAAAACATTGTCAGAATATGGAGTTAGGCTAATCCGTTTTACCAACGACGAAGTAATTATAAAATCTAGTGACGTCTTGGACCGAATTATCCGTTTTACAAACTCCCCACAATAACTCCCCCCCCCGATTACACCCCATAGACCCCCTCTCCATTTATGGAGAGGGCCGGGGTGAGGCAT
>JBGPGZ010000162.1:0-8557 GCA_041484175.1 Cyclobacteriaceae bacterium
AAAGCAATTCGCGGCGAAACTCAAGAAGGAGCCCCGCCCATAAAACTTTGGCTAAATTATGACACCTACATTAGACCCAAGCGTTCATAATCCAGAGTAGAGTAATCTTCTCATAGGTTTAGGTTTAGGTAACAAAAAACCCCTCGGACGGAGGGGTTTTTTGCTTTTGACTTATTGTGACCTTAGGAATTTTTATATCCGGTGATGTCATACCCGATTTTCATAATCTTGGTAATCTCTCCAGATTTACTTTTTACCGGGGAATAATTGGCTTTTATCCACTTTACCTCCCCTTTCTTATTGATGCGTTTGAATTCGCCTTGCTGGCCCTTTCCGGCGGCAAGGTTCCTCCAAAACTGACGGTACTCATCCGAATTTTTCTCCTCCTTGGACAGAATGGCCCGGTGGTGCTCTCCGATGATCTCATCCTGGCGGTAGCCCACTAAATCAAGGAAGTTATGGTTGGCCTTCAGGAACCTTCCTTCCGTATCAAACTCTACGACAGCCAGGGAGGTATTTACGGTCTGCATTGTGCCCTCGGTTTCAGCCTGACTGCGCTGCATTTCTTCCTGGGTGGCCTGGAGTTCTTCCATATTCTGGCGCATTTCTTCCTCCTGGGCACGCATCTGCTCGGTCATCTGTTGTGATTCTTCGAGCAGGCGTTGGGTACGTGCATTTATTTTCACAGAAGAGATCGTAGACGCGATACTCTCCGCGATCTTCTGCACAAATTCAATCTCAAAGTCTTTCAGCACATTGAATGCCGCTAATTCAACCACACCAAAAATCTGATCATTTACTTTCAAGGGCACAATCAAAACGCAGGTGGGGTTTGCATCACCCAGACCAGACGTGATCTTGATATAGTTCTGCGGAACGTTAGTCAGAAAAACAACGTCCATTTCTTGCCAGCACTGCCCCGCCAAACCTTCTCCCTTGTGAATTTTCTGGTTCAAGTATTTCTTTTTGTCCCACGCATAGCAGGCGATCATGGACATGGTTTGTTCTTCGCCTTCCTGATCGTCGATGATATACAGTGCTCCCTGGTTGGATTTTAAGTATTTCACCAGGCTGCTGATAATTTCGTCACCCAGCTTTTGAACGTCGTTGTTATTGGTGCGGAGGATTTCCCCGAACTTGGCCATGCCTTCGGTTGCCCAGTTTCTTTTCTTGTCCTCCTCAGCAACACGCGAGAGGTTCTGTCTCATGTTCAGCAAAGCGTTGCCCAGTACATCGTGCTCGCTCAAGGGTTGAAACTGGGAATCGTATTTGCCGTTTCCAATGTTCTCTGCAAAGCCAGTGGTGGCTTTCAGTCCATTGACGAGGTTTTCGGTAGCAATTGCCATCTCGCCTATTTCATCATTGCCAAACTTCTTACCCTGGTCTTCCACTAATTCGCCGCGTCCCAGTTTCACAACCACTTCTTTGATATAATTGATCGGGTTCGTGATAGACCTTACTATCAAATAGGCGATCAGTAACCCCAGCAGAACAATGATACTTCCTAAAATAAGCGTAAAATAACGCAATTGGCTTGTCGATTTTTTAATGTCCTGGTCGGCTTTGTCGGTGATTGCGCTTTGTTTCCTGGCAATTTCGTTAAGCCTCTTGATCAACTCGGCAGATTGCGGGATGATCTGATTTTCTATGACATCCTCCGCCGGCAGTTTGATCATGGGATCTTCGTAACTCTCGAACGTCTTGAGTTTCTCGGTTACGTTTTCTTCTGCAGCCTTCAGCATGCTTTCAAATTTCTGAAAGACCGTATCCATTTTATGGTGTTGCTCTTCGCTCTCCCACGTGGGCATTAGCTTTTGCACCTTCTCTTTGAGCTGGGGATAGGCGAGGTTCTTGATTTCGATAAAATTATCACGGTCCGCCTGGTTTGCTTGCAAATACACCCAGTTGGTGATCAGCATTTTGGACTGCGTTACCATCAGGCTGAATTCAACGATGGCCTCCTTGGACGGCCTCGCACTTTCAGACGAGTAGTTAACCGCGGTATCTATTTTGCTGCCACGCTGAAAGATCAAAAGCGCATTGGCGACAAAAAGAATAATCAGAATTAAAAAACCGCCAAAAATCTTGTTCCCGATTTTCAGGCGAAGTTTTCGTTTCAAAATGGAATTGTTCATATGTGTGTTATTAAATCAAAATGGCTAATCGTGTTAACTCGGAAGATGGTTTTAACTTGCGCTTTACGAGCGAATTGGAATTCATTTCGAAAGCAAGTTTTCCTTCTCTCTCTATAAAATTTACATTACTTCCTTTTGCACCAAGGCCAGCTTGCTCAGTCACGACCAGCGTGGATGCATCTCCAATTTTTGCAAGTATATCGGTCAGTTGCGCTGACTTATCCTTTGGCACAAATAGAATATTGCATTTTCTTACCTCGTTCAATGAGCTTATTTTCGTTATCCGGATCACCCGATCACCAATCTTCTTCTTCTCGGCAAGGGCGTTCAGTTCCGGCAAAATGAGCGACTCCCCAAAAACCATGATACTAAAGTCCCCAGCGTTTCCTTCTTCAGGCCATTGGATATAGCGTGCAAAACTGTACATGTAAACGCTGTGCAATTGATAGTTCTGCGCGCTGGCGCCCCAAAAGTTGAGTGCTAATAATCCCGATAAAATCAGCCTTTTCATGATCTCTTTTACAGTCTAATCGTCAGAATCGTGTCTTTATGTCTTTTAACAAGGCTCAAATTTAGAGGGTCGAAAAAGATTAAAATGTTTAAAAAACCAGAATATCGCACGTCAATGAGGTTTACCCTCTTTTAGAAATTTGCCTGGGGTGGGCCAATAAGCAATAATTTACAGTGAGGGGGACTTATCGTGCTTAGATATAGTACCTGCAATTCTGCCCCCGACCCATCGGCGTTATTGCCTTCTTGCCATGGCGGGCACAGGGGAGCGTTTGGGCACCTGAATTTGACATGGATATTTCATTATCTTTTCTGAAACTTTTACAACTATGTGCAGACTCATGGCCTACAAAGGCACCCCCATTGTGCTTGATAAGTTATTGTACCAGCCCAAAAATTCGCTGATCAACCAGAGTTTTCATGCAAGGGAAATTGAAGAACCACTCAATGGCGACGGATTTGGCATCGGTTGGTATGTGCCAGAAATTAATGACGAACCAATCACGTTTGTCTCTGTAAACCCTGCCTGGAACAACCGAAACCTTCGCAATCTGGCACCGCGAATCCAAACCGACTGTATGCTGGCTCACGTGCGGGCCGCCAGCGTCGGCGACGTTTCGGAGTCCAATTGCCATCCATTTCAATACAAGAATATGTTGATGGCCCACAACGGAGGTGTCGAGAATTTTGGACTCATCAAGCGACATCTCCGGGAGCCCCTGAGTAATGAGCTTTACAATTGGATCAAGGGTCAAACCGATTCAGAACATATCTTTGCCTTTCTCTTGAACTATCTCTTTGAAAACCATAAAGTAATCAGCGCGGATGCCGTTGCCGAAGCATTTGAATATACCTTTGCACACTTAAAAAAGCTGATGACGGACTACGGCGTTCAGGAGGAGGCCTATCTGAATATGGTAGTGACCAACGGATTGTTCTTTGTTGGCACGCGGTATGTGACCAATCCGAAAGAAGAGCCGCTGACGTTGTATCACTCCGAAGGAAGCCGGTATGTAGTGGAAAACGGAGTCACCCGCATGTTCGCGCCCGAAGACGACGACCATGCGGTCCTCGTGGTTTCCGAGAAACTCACCGATGATGCCAACTGGACCATGATCCCGAAAAACCATCTGGTGATCGTTGAGCAAACACTGAATGTGAGAATCAAACCGATCCGTGCTTAGGTCAAAGGCTTTAGTACCGCAGTTTTCAACAAAATTAATGGTTCCAAAAAAGTGAAGTACGACGTGGTTGTTGTGGGTGGGGGCATCGTGGGGTTAGCCACCGCGCTCCAGATTCAGAAAATAAACCCTGCCCTGAAACTTCTGGTACTTGAAAAGGAAGATGGCCTGGCTCAACATCAAACCGGGAACAACAGCGGTGTAATCCACTCGGGTATCTACTATAAGCCGGGAAGCCTGAAAGCGGCCAATTGCATCAACGGCTATCGCTTGCTCGTCGAGTTCTGCAGAATGCATGAAATCCCTTTCGAATTGTGCGGAAAGATCATCGTGGCCACGGGGCCTGAGGAAGTGCCTTTACTTCAAAACCTTTATGAGCGAGGCCGGCAAAATGGACTGCAGAACCTGAAAAAACTGCGTTCGGAAGAACTGAAAGAATACGAGCCACACGTTTTTGGGCTGGAGGGAATATTTGTTCCGCAAACTGGAATCGTGGATTACAAAAAGGTGGCCGAAAAGTATGGTAAATTGATTCAACAGCATGGGACTGAAATTCGCCTTGGAGAACAGGTCATCGACATTCAAAGCAACAGCGACAAGACGGTTGTCATCACCCAAAAAGCAAGCTATACCACAAGGCTTGTGATCAATTGCGCGGGGCTTTATTCGGATAAGGTCGCCCGGTTGACCATGAAAGAACTCAATGTCAAAATCATTCCCTTCCGGGGAGAATACTTCAAACTGAAAAAGGAAAAAGAATACCTGGTCAGAAATTTGATTTATCCTGTGCCCGATCCGGCCTTCCCCTTTCTCGGCGTACACTTCACCCGGATGGTCAACGGAGGCGTGGAAGCAGGGCCTAATGCCGTGCTCGCCTTTCAGCGGGAAGGATATAAGAAATCGGACATTCGCCTTGACGAACTTATGGAGACGCTGCTGTGGCCCGGCTTTCAGAAAATGGCCGCTAAATATTGGAAGACCGGATGGGGTGAAATGGTTCGCTCTTTTTCAAAGGCCGCCTTTGCGAAAGCACTGCAAAAGCTGGTTCCGGAAATTCGGGAAAGCGATTTGGAACCGGGTGGTGCCGGGGTTCGCGCTCAAGCCTGCGATCGCCAGGGAGGCCTCGTTGATGACTTTCTGATTTTGGAAGAGAAAAACATTATCAACATTTGCAACGCCCCCTCACCGGCGGCGACTTCATCGTTATCCATCGGAGAAACAGTCGCATCCCTTGCCCTGAAGCGATTTTGATCGAAACCCAAATCCCGATCATTGTGAAGAATTTTGTGGTTTAAATCAGAAGAAAAAAGAATATTGGGGCATGAAAGAAGTTACCGTACAAGAACTCAAGAAGCTCATCGATTCGAAAGCGGATTTCCAACTGATTGATGTGCGCGAGCCGCATGAATACGACGTTTGCAACCTGGATGGCGAATTAATTCCAATGGCCGAAGTGCCTCATCATGCCGAAAGGATAGCCAAAGACAAACAGGTAATTATGCATTGCCGCAGCGGAAGGCGAAGCGGAGATATCATCCTCTGGCTTGAGAAAAATCATGGTTTCACCAATCTTTACAACCTGAAGGGTGGAATTCTTGCCTGGGCCAAGGAAATTGATCCCACGATGCCAACCTACTAGCCTTCAAGAGATAATTTATTTTGAAGAAACATGAATTGCCTGATCGATGTCGGCCATAATGTCCTCCAGGTCCTCCAGGCCGACTGAAATCCTAACAAGCCCCGGCGTAATCCCCACAGCCTCCCGTTCGACATCCGTCAGTTTGGAGTGTGTTGTCGATGCCGGGTGAGTGGCAATAGACCGGGTATCACCCAGGTTGGCAGAATGGGAGAGCATCTTCAGCGAATTGAGGAACTTCCTCCCTTGTTCAATACCGCCTTTGATCTCAAAAGTCACGACTCCCCCTCCCAACCGCATTTGTTTTTGAGCTAAATCATATTGAGGATGTGAAGGAAGAAAAGGATATTTTACCCTCACAACTTCCTTGTGCTTCTCAAGGTGCCTTGCCAGTGCCAGCGCATTTTGGCAATGCCGTTCCATGCGCACAGCCAGGGTCTCCAAACTTTTTGAAAGAATCCACGCATTGAAGGGAGACAGGGAGGGGCCCGTATGTCGGGCAAAGAACCTCACTTCTTTGATTAGCTCTTTCTTGCCAAGCACGGCACCTCCGATCACCCGTCCTTGTCCGTCGATAAACTTGGTGGCCGAGTGGGTTACAAGGTGAGCCCCAAACCTGGCAGGTCTTTGCAAATAGGGAGTAGCGAAGCAATTATCGACATTCAAGATCAGGTTGCGTCTTGCGGCAAGTTCCCCCAGCCACGCCAGGTCAATTATATCGAGCGAAGGATTGGAGGGCGTTTCAACAAAAATCATTTTTGTATTTGGCTGGATACTCCGCTCCCAGGTCTCCGGATTACCGATGTCGACATAAGTATGAGAGATGCCAAAGCGCGGGAAGAGGATACTGAAAATCTGGTGTGTTGATCCAAACACTGACCGGGACGCCAACACGTGGTCGCCTGATTTTAACAGAGCGGCCATGCTGATATACATCGCAGCCATACCGGAAGCGGTGGCAACACCGTCTTCTGTCCCTTCCAGCAAGCAAAGTTTGTCAATAAACTCCGAATTGTTCGGATTCGAAAACCGGGTATAAATATTCCCGGGTATTTCATCGGCAAACAAGGCGCGGGCCTGTTCGGCGTCATCAAACACAAAGCTGGACGTCAAATACAAGGGAACGGAATGCTCGCGAAAAGGCGTCCGTTCATGCTGGCTGCGGATGGCGTCGGTTTGCGAATATCCATCCTTCTTGGAAAACTTCTTTTCGTCGCTCATCTTTCTTGAATTATAGACTTGTTCAAGTCTTGTTTTGCTTCTAACGGTAGCCGAAAACTTTCGGCCAAAGGTTTATGAAGATATCATTGAATTCAAGCTTTGCCATCGGGTTCTTTCTTCTTGTCCAGCCGCACCAGGCTGCCAACCACCATTCCCACAATGCTCATCGCCAACGCCGGCACCAAACTGGGCCAGGATGTTTTGTAAAATTCAAAGATAGCCCAGGTTGTGATACCCAAGACCATCGATAGCAGCGCCCCATTACTAGTCGCCCTTTTCCAATATAGCCCAAAGACCAGTGGTGCAAAAAGCGACACGAGGCTGAGGACCGAAGACTCCCCCACCAAATGGTAAATATTGGATCGAAGGCAGGCCATGATGGTAGCGGTAGCTGCGAATATCAATACCGAGAACCGTGTCAGCACCAGGAATTGATGATCGTCCAATCGCTGGTGGGCCAGTGGCTTTATGATATTCTCCGAAAAAATTGCAGCAGGCGCTAAAATCGCCGAGCTGGTCGTACTCATGATGGCTGAAAGCAACGAACCAAAGAATAAGATCTGAATTGGCATGTTCGTGTGAGCCAGTACCATCTTCGGTAGCGCCAATTGCGTGTCGCCGACGACTTGATGCGGATAAAGTCGATTGGTGCAAAGGCTAATGAACAAGGGGAGCATCGCCACCGTGAGATAGAGTAATGCTGCCACAAAACAGGACTTAACGGCGGTCGAGGCGGAATTCGAGGATGTAACGCGTTGAAAAACATCCTGAGAAGGGATCGACCCGAGACCCAATACAGACCAGGCCGCGAGGTAGACGACAATTTCCTTGAAATCAAAATCCGGCAGAAACTTGAAATTTTTCGCGGGAACTTCGCTGAGAACCGCAGCAACTCCTCCCGCCCGATTCGCCATTATAATCGCCAAAACCAAAAGCCCGGTAATGATTATAATACTCTGAAAGAAATCGGTTACGGAAATTGCCCACATGCCGCCGATGTAAGTGTAAAATGTCACCACAAACGCGCTGAGCACCACCCCCTCCCAAACCGCCATCCCCGTTACGACATTGAGTATCAATCCCATCGCAACAAGCTGCGCAGCGATATAGCCCACATAGGGAGGCGCCAGAAAAATACTGGCTACCAGTTCCGTTCGTTTTCCATATCTCACCTTGAAGAAATCCCCAAGTGTCAACAGGTTCATCGTGTATAATTTCCTGGCAAAGAAAAATCCAAACAGGACAAGACACAACGAAGCGCCAAAGGGGTCTTCAATCACGGCATACAGACCACCCCTGAGAAACTCGGAGGAAGCGCCAAAAACGGTTTCGGAGCCAAACCAAGTAGCAAACATCGCAGAGGAACTGAGAACCAGTGGCAAGCTTCGGCCCGCCAGCATGAAATCGCCAGACGTCTTCACCCTGCGCGAGGCCAAGTACCCTATCAGAATAGTCAAAGCAAGATAAAGAATGATGGAGGCGAGTAACAATGTTGGCTTTCCGATAAAAAATCAAAACTATAAAAGCAGGCGGTCAAATCAAGGAAACCCGAAAAAAAGACAACAATTTAGGAGATTTTGCCATCGGCCGCAGATAGGCAAAGCGGCAGTTATTTCTGTTTTCTTATCTGAAATGTACGGGTGACGTTAAATCCAAGATGAATACCGCCCGAGAAAAATTTTCCGGTAGTTTCTGTTACAAAAGCCCGGTCGGTAAGCCCCTGTGTATTCGTCAGTACGATCTGAAAAACATGCCCACCGGTTTCAATATCAATTCCAAAGCCAAGGGCATTATAATAGGGGTTGTTTTCATGGACATTAAAACGGTAATAATACTCTGAGGTAAGCGCCACGCTGCGCGTTATTTTGAACCTG
>JBGPGZ010000163.1:0-8544 GCA_041484175.1 Cyclobacteriaceae bacterium
CTCCTTTTCCTGCTTTTCCTTTAGCTCCTTGATCTCATTGATTGCCTGGTCCAGCTTGTAGTCATACTTAAGTTGCTTGAAAAGTTCGAGGGTACGCTGCAGTTCTTTCTCAAGATTAATTTCTTTCCGGTTCATCTTATCCAACATCTTCTGGATCTGGTTCATATCCAGATTCTCCTTCAGCAGTTTCTCCAATTCTTCAAATAACTTCTTGGTTTCAGGATCAAGAAGTTCATTCATCAGTTTTTGGATCTGTTCGGCCTTTTCGCGGATCTTTTCATTTTGTTCGGAGAAGGCGTCCTTCTTTTGCTCCAGCAGTTCATTTTGCTTTTGCAGCTCCTGGATCATCTGGTCAAGCCCCTTTTTCTGGTCCACCAGATCTTCCAACATCTTCTTGTCTTGCCAATCCAGGGTTTGCTTGCCTTTCAGCTTTTGCTGTGCTTCCTCGAGTGCCTCGCGAATGTCTTTGGCCTTTGTAAGGCTTTCATCCATTTTGCTTTCCGTGACCGATTGAGACTTTGCAATGGTTGCCTTCAACTCTTCTTCACCGGGTAAGGCAAATACAAATACCGTCGACTTGGTTGACTTTCTCCCGTTGACCCCGTCATTATCCCAGACTTGCAGATAATAATTCAACTTATCCCCAGGCTGTAACGCCAATGAATCAAGGCGCCATTGATAAAAGAAACTTTGCTGAAGCGAACCGCGGTTAATGGGAATATTGACCTTCTTATTTCTTGCTTTTCCGTCTCTTGAAATTTGATAGTTCAGCGCCAACTCCGTCAAGCCATAGTCGTCGCTGATTGGACCACCCAGGAAGATCGTTTTGAACAAAACAGAATCTTTCAAGTGGTCAACGGATATTTCCGGATATTGGTCCTTGACAACAAGAATGGAATAATTGATCTTATCCTTATTCTTGCTATGCTCATTTTCCAGGTCGATCCAATATTGATCCGGGCTATTAAAATTCCTCCCAAACGTAAACAATTGATCATCAATCATTTGCATCGGATTTATTCCATTGTCCGAGGAGAACCCTACCGATGCCCTGACCGTATTGGCAGTCTTGATTTGCCAGGTGATCTTGGTGCCTTCCGGAATTTCAATATTTCCGGAATTGATTAGTTCTTCATTCTTTTTGCCAAGATAACGGGGAAACTGCAAGATCATTTTGATGCGCGTCAATTCCGGGCGATTGACCAGGTGAATGGTATGAGGGTCTGAATAAAATCCCGAAGCCTCCAGCTGAAAAGAAATTTCATTTTGAATCTTTTCAAAGGTGTAGGAAAACTCTCCAGGTTTGACCGTTTCGAGTTTCAATCGCTGGGTGTTGGACACCAGGTATACAGCTTCTGCCAATGCCTCCCCTTCCAACTTCAGATCCAATGTAAAATCCTCGTTGAAAAAGGCATTCAAATTCTTGTTTTGGATTACAAACTTAAATGGGGCCTGGGGGGAAAACTCCCGGTTAAACTGGACGATCCTTTGCGTGCTTTGCGTGAAAACCCCGCGGTTAATAATGAAGATGAAAAGAATAAGAGCAAAAGGTATTAGAAAGTATTTTAGGTAACGCTTATTCTCCCTCAGGTCAATGGCATTTTCAAAAATGACATTCTCAAACTGCCTTGACTTTTGGGTGATCCCCGCATCAAGCAAGGGGGTTTGCTTCGGAAGCAACGAGAGTTGGATCAAATTCAACAGCCGGTCGCGGATGTCGTGAAAGTGTGATCCGATCATTCTTGCGCTATCTTCCTGACCCAATCCCCTGTGATAAAGCCACCATCCGAGCGGTTCCTTTAGGAATTTATAAACAGAGAAAATAACAAGAAGAAGAAAGGAAAAGAAAATGGTGAATCGGGCCCAGCCGCTAAGCCATAGATTGTACTCAACCAGTGAAACAACAAGATAATAGGCGAGTATCAATGACAACGTGAGGGAGGCACCACGGAGAGCCAAATTGAGGTAGTACTTCCTTTTGAAAGAAGTAAGTTTCCCATTGATTTTGGCTAAACGATCCTGCATGTCCCCTCTGATTACCAATTGAAAACGAACATAAGAGAAACTTAGTTTTACAATTTACTATTCGCTTCAAATTTCCAATCATATTCTTTCTCAAAATATTCCAAGGTGTGCATTTTGAGAAGTTTTTCCTGTTCCAGCAGATCAAAATGAGGGAGCTTTTTTACAAGCTTCCAATGCGGCCAGCCGTCTTTATCCAATCCCTCCAATTCGTAATATCCGGAAAGACTCAACACCTTGCAGATGGCGATGTGCATGAGATCTTGTTTTTCCTCTTTACTAAAGCGCTTGGCGCCCTGCCCGAGTTCCTGCATTCCAATGATAAACAAAACCGCATTCAGGTCTTTTGGCATTTTGCCAATCATTTGCTCCAGCCGCGTAAGCAGTGCTTGCCAATTCCGCTGAAGATCGAGGTCTTGCTTAAACATGATGCAGTTCCTCCCAATACTCAAATGCCCTGCGCAGGTGAGGAATTACGATGGTCCCCCCTATCAAAGTTGCAACGCCCAAGGCCTCATGAACTTCTGCGGTATGAAGGCCGGCTTCCCTGCATTTCCCCAGGTGGTATTTAACGCAATCGTCACATCGAAGCACCAGCGAGCAAGTCAGCCCGATCAATTCCTTCGATCTAACATCCAGTGCGCCTGGCTGGTAAGCATTGGTGTCAAGATTGAATATGCGCTTGATGATGAGATTATCAGAAGCCATGATTTTCTCATTCATCCTGCTCCTGTATTCATTAAATTGCTTTACTAAACTCATAACCGGATTGATATTGATGACGATTTGTTTTCTGATGCAAATTAAACCCATACAAATATGGCTATAGTTTTAATTCAAATCCTTAACCAGTGACCATCGCCGCGGATTTTGTTTCGTTGCTTTTTCCGCGCTATTGCCTGGCTTGCCTGGGGCCGTTGGTGAAAGGAGAGGAGATCATTTGCACCCGCTGCATCGCAGAATTGCCGAAGACCAATTATCACACCCAACCAACGAACCCAATAGAGCAGAGGCTTGCCGGGCGGCTACCCGTTGCTCATGCGTGGGCATTTCTGAAATTCAGAAAGGAAGGTATCGTACAGCAGCTCCTCCATCAATTGAAATATAATAATCATCCGGAAGTAGGTGTTGCATTGGGCAAGATTTACGGCTACGAGCTCAAAAAGGCGGGTTTGGTCACCGGCGTTGATATCATTGTCCCTGTTCCGCTGCACGCATCGCGAAAACGTAAACGGGGTTACAACCAAAGTTCCAAGTTTGCAGAAGGGCTCAGTTATGCCATGGAAACTCCCTGGGATGAGTCGATTTCGATTCGAACCATGAAAACCGCAACGCAAACAAGAAAATCGAAAATGGAACGATGGGAAAATGTGAAGGATGTTTTCACCGTTTCCGAAAATCAAGTTCTTGCCGGGAAAAGAGTAATGCTTGTGGACGACATCATCACCACCGGAGCAACCCTGGAGGCCTGCGGCCAACATTTGATCAACCATGGTTGCGCCGAGTTGAGCGTGGCCTGCATTGCGGAAGCACAATAACAAAAAAAACCCTCCAATCCGGAGGGTCCTTTTACCATCAATTGAAGATCAATAATTTGAGCCTGCGCGAATCATAGCACAACGGAACCCAATGGTCGCCGTAGCGGAGTCTTCATCCAAAAACCTGCGGGTACCCGGAGACATCCAATAAGCAACGTCTTTCCATGAACCGCCTTTATATACCCGGACTTTATCCGATACCAATGACAGGAAGTTCTGTGGGTTTCTGCCATTCTTGTCATACACGATATGATTGGTAGAGTCTTTTGACTTGGAGTACCGGTTTCTATAAGAATCGTGATCATCCAGGAAGTCATCCCGGCGAATAGGGTTGAGGTCATCAAAGTCCTGGTATGACAATGGGCGATAAACATCCATTACCCACTCACTCACATTACCTGCCATATTATACAAACCATAGTCGTTGGGAGGATATTCATATATGTAAGATGTGATCAAAGCGCCATCGTTCAACCTGCCTGCAATCCCGGCATAATCGCCTCGGCCTCGTTTAAAGTTGGACAGGAAAGTACCCATTTGCTTTCCGTAAGGATTGCGAAGGGCATGACCATCCCAGGGATAAATCCGTTGATGTGTTTGAAGTTCCTCAAGCCACTGTGTTCCGATAAGGGCCTGCGCCGCGTATTCCCATTCTGCCTCTGTGGGGAGCCTGTAATCGGGAACCACCACTCCGGACTCAATAGGAATTCTGCCGCCGGCGGTGGGCTTAATGTCTTCCCGGCCGGATTTCTTGGCAAGTTCATCGTTTACTTTTGCTGTTCTCCACTTGGAATATTCATTGGCCTGTTTCCAGGTGACACCGACAACCGGGAAATAACGAAAACCGGGGTATCTGAGATAATGCTCAACATAGGGATCGTTAAACGCCAACTTGCCTTTCCAAACATTCGTATCAGGCAAAGCCCTTGCATAGGCGTCTTTTACATTGGGGTCCGAGGATCGGGGCGAATCGACTGTTAAATAGTGGAGATATTCGAGCCAATGGATGTTGGCGATTTCTGTTTCATCCATATAAAAAGATGCCACCGAAACCGTGCGCTCAATGTTATCGCGATAGGCCATTACGTCTTCTTCAAAAGAACCCATCACGGCGCGGCCACCCTCAATAAATACCATGTTGGGTGCATCCGGCTGTTGATCATACGGATTTACGGCAAAACCTCCGCCATCAGCTTCATTGTATTTCAACCCGGTAGCCGTACTCACCTGACCAGGATTTTGTGCGGTTGGTTTCCCGCCCTTCCGGCCAAGCAATGAGCAAGACGAGATGAAGAACGATACGCCAGCCAACAGCAATAGACCCTTATAGTACCTCATTTTATTCATGATGATGTTTTCGCAACCGCTAATATAAACAGATAATTATAAGTTTTCCAAAGGCCAGGGGTTTTATTGAAAAATCCCCAACGCAAGTCCGGATTATTCCAAATCCAGGATGGAATAATAACGAGCCTTATCCGGTGATATTGTCCAATAGTTTTGATTCCAATTTTGGGATAAAACTTCTTCAAATGGGCCCTTTTCAGGCCTTCAACCTGGGAATTCAGCGTCATTTCCGCCTTGGCATACTTCTTCTACCTATTAGGGAAAAACAGCCAAAACAAATGATTACGCTTCAAGATTTTCAGTATGCTTCTTTTGAAAAGAAGTGCGATGTGGTGACCTCCTATTCGGATTACTTGAGTATGCGATTACTGGGAGAATGCAAAGTTTACCTCTACCATACCGAACAATTCTTTATTGAGGTTTACTACTCTCCCAACTATAAAAAAGTGTTGATGATAAATGCATTCAATGATGCCACCGGACTTTCACCTTACGCAGACACGGTTTCTCTTTCCGATCTGAATTTGTAGTCAAGCATTTTGTCAAGTATATCTATGGCGGTATTGACTGAAAGAATGTTTTCAATCGTGAGGATAAGCTTGCCCGAAATTTCCTTCATCCGGCATTGCCGGGCGTGAGACTGGACAAACGTTAATACTTTTCCAAATACATCGGATTTAAAATACTCCTCCTTACCCGAAATGAAATAAGCCCTGAGTCTTTCATTTTTCAGGCTGATTTTCTCGAAACCCAACTCTTCGCCCATCCATCTCAACCGGACCGAGTTGATCAGTTGCTCCACCGAATCCGGGATTGGCCCAAACCGGTCTTTCAGAGACTCACTGAATTTTTGAAGGGAAGCTTCATTTTTAATGTTGTCCAGGCTGGAATATAAATGAAGCCGCTCACTGGTATTGTTGATATACGTCTCCGGGATGAGAATTTCCAAATCGGTCTCAATCACGCAATCCTGCACAATTAGTTTTATCTTTTCTGCCAATTCCTCCGCGAAGAGATCTTTGAAGTCAGTTTCCTTTAATTCCTGGATCGCATCGTCCAGGATTCTGTGATAGGTATCAAATCCCAGGTCGCTAATAAATCCGCTTTGTTCTGCGCCCAATAAATTTCCAGCTCCGCGAATATCCAGGTCCCGCATCGCTACTTTGAAGCCGTCACCCAATTCTGAAAATTCTTCCAGCGCGGCCAACCGCTTTCGTGAGTCGGCATTCAGCACGGAACCGGGAGGCGTAAGCAAATAGCAAAAAGCCTTTTTGTTGGATCGCCCCACGCGACCCCTCATTTGATGCAAATCACTAAGGCCAAACATGTGTGCCTGGTTGATTATGATGGTATTGGCATTGGGAATATCCAGTCCGGACTCAATGATGTTGGTGGAGACCAGTACATCGTATTCGCCCTCGATAAATTTGACCATGACTTTTTCCAGTTGATGCCCGTGCATTTGGCCATGAGCAATGCCAATTCTGGAATCGGGGACCAGTTTGAAGATAACATTTGCCACCTGCTCAATGTCGCTTACGCGATTGTGGACAAAGAATACCTGTCCGCCTCTCTTTATTTCAAGGCTCACCGCGTCGCGGATGATCTCTTCATGAAAGGTATGCAGTTCAGTGGTTACGGGTTGCCGGTTGGGCGGGGCAGTGGCGATGATACTCAAATCGCGCGCACCCATCAGGGAGAAATGGAGCGTCCTGGGAATGGGGGTCGCAGTCAAAGTTAGGACATCGACATTCACCTTGAGCTCTTTCAACCGGTCTTTTACCTTCACTCCGAATTTTTGCTCCTCGTCGATCACCAGCAGGCCCAGGTCTTTAAAGCGCACGTCCTTGCTCACCACCCGGTGCGTTCCGATGAGTATGTTGATTTTTCCTTCCTCGACTTTCTCAAGGACGGCGTTGATCTCTTTGTCGGATTTAAAACGGGAAATGTATTCGATGGTCACCGGGAAGGCCGCCAATCGTTCGGAAAAAGTCCGGTAATGCTGCATGGCCAGAATAGTTGTCGGGACAAGAACGGCTACTTGCTTTCCTTCCACAGCCGCCTTAAAGGCTGCGCGTATCGCCACTTCTGTTTTTCCAAACCCCACGTCACCGCACACCAGCCGGTCCATTGGATGTGGAACTTCCATATCCTTTTTTACGTCATCGGTGGCCTTCGCCTGATCAGGGGTATCTTCATAGATAAAAGATGATTCCAATTCGGCCTGCAAGAAGCTGTCTGGAGCAAAGGGATAGCCGGGAGCTTGCTTTCGTTTGGCGTACAGATCGATCAACTCCTTGGCAATGTCTTTAACTTTCTTTTTGACCTTGGCTTTTTTGTTGTCCCATTCGCCCGAGCCCAATTTGCTGATAAGCGGTGGTGTGCCCTCCTTGCCAGAATACTTGGAAATCTTGTGGAGTGAATGAATGTTTACGTACAAGAGATCGTCATCGCGAAAGACAAGCCGGATGGCCTCCTGCTCTTTGCCATTGACCTCTTTCTTTTCCAGGCCTGCAAATTTTGCAATACCGTAATCAATATGCGTCACAAAATCCCCTGGCTGCAAGGTTTGCAGCTCCCGGAACGTCATCGCCTTGGATTTGGAGAACTTTTCCCTGGCCCGGTAGCGGTGGAAACGCTCAAAAATCTGATGATCCGTATAACAGACGATTCTTAAAATAGGGTCTACAAAGCCCTGGCGGAGAGCAAATTCCAACGACTGAAATTTGATCACAGGGTTGATTTCTTCGAATATTCCCTGAAGCCGCTCTAATTGTTTGGGCTGGTCTGTTGCGATAAAGTTGGAGTAGCCCTGGAGCTGCTGATCGGCCAGGTTGGAGGCGAGTAACTCGAAGTTCTTGTTAAACGAGGGTTGGCCCGAAGACTTGAAATCATATGTTTGGGAGGGTGCGAAATGAAAGCGTTGGCCAAACTCCAGCCGCATAAAGGCCTCCATTTTATGGCTGAAACTTGCTTGCGTTTCAAAAAGCTGCTCCGGCTGAAGTACGACTTTCGGGCTGCCGCTATCACGCAAAATCTTCTCGAAGCTAAAGCTTGCTTTATCAAATGATTTTTGAATGACGTCGGCGGTTAATTGAAAATCTTTGATCCATATCCGCGAATTAGCCGGGATAAAATCGAAGAACGATTGACGTTCTTCGTGCACCAGTCGGGTTTGCACGTTGGGCATCAAACTTATTTTGTCCAGACTTTCTACAGAAAGCTGTGAGCCTGGATCAAAGCTTCGAATGCTATCCACCTCATCGCCGATAAGCTCAATTCGGTAAGGGTAATCATGCGCAAAAGAAAAAACGTCCAGAATACCACCCCGGATAGCAAATTGACCTGCTTCGTAAACAAAATCGGTCTTTTCGAAATCATACGAGTGCAGAAATTCTTCCAGAAAAGGGCGGTCAAGTTTTTCGCCCTTTTTTACGATAAACGTATTGCTGGCCAGCGATTTCTTATTGATTACTTTTTCTGAAAGCGCCTCGGGGTAGGTAACAATAATCTGCAATTCAGGATGATTGCTGAGTTGGTTTAGTACCTCGGCCCGCATGAGAATGTTGGCATTTTCCGTTTCATCATATTCGTAAGGGCGCTTGTAAGACATCGGGAAAAAGAAAATTTCCTTTTC
>JBGPGZ010000164.1:0-8498 GCA_041484175.1 Cyclobacteriaceae bacterium
CGATGGAAGAAGCCTCTACATCAACGGACGACCAGGTCGTTTTTTCAATAACAAAAGACACGACCCTGGGCCCTGAAGGGTACAAACTTTCAGTCGGCAAAGAGGGCGTTCATATTTCAGCGTCTACGGGCGCCGGTCTCTTTTATGGAGTACAGTCCTTATTTCAACTCGTTCCCTCATCAGCGGTGATCGGCCTCCCTTATGTAGATATCAACGACCAACCCCGGTTTTCCTGGCGCGGTCTTCATTTGGATGTAGGCCGTCATTTCTTTCCTGCCTCGTTTATTAAAAAGTATATAGATGTCATGGCTCATTATAAACTCAACACCTTTCACTGGCACCTGACGGAAGATCAGGGTTGGAGAATTGAGATCAAAAAATATCCCAAACTTCAGGAAGTCGCTGCTTTCAGAAAAGAAACCATCGTTGGCCACGCGCGAAAAGAACCGCACGTATATGACGGCACCCGTCATGGTGGATTTTATACACAGGACGAGATCAGGGAAGTGGTTGCTTACGCGGCAGAGCGTCATGTGACCGTGGTCCCTGAGATTGAAATGCCGGGCCATGCCCGCGCTGCCCTGGCTGCTTATCCTTATCTGGGTTGCACCGGCGGTCCGTATGAAGTGGCAACGACCTGGGGTGTTTTTAATGAAGTATTCTGCGCAGGAAAAGAAACTACCTATCAATTTCTCCAGGACGTAGTGGATGAAGTGGTGCCGCTCTTTCCAAGCACCTATATCCACATCGGTGGAGATGAGTGTCCAAAAGACAATTGGAAAAAATGCCCGCTTTGTCAGAAACGTATGAAGACCGAAAAATTGAAGGACGAGCATGAACTGCAAAGCTATTTTATTCAACGGATGGAGAAGTATATCAATTCGAAAGGCAAGAAGATTATCGGCTGGGATGAAATATTGGAAGGAGGCCTCGCGCCCAACGCGGCGGTCATGAGTTGGCGCGGTGAAGAGGGTGGTATCGCTGCCGCGCAGCAAAATCATGATGTGGTGATGACCCCTACCAAGTGGCTGTATCTTGATTATTATCAGGACACCACTTCCAAAACCGAACCCCTGGCAATAGGCGGGTTTGTCCCGGTGAGCAAGGTTTATTCTTATGATCCATTGCCAGCACAACTTACGCCAGAACAAGCAAGGCATATTCTCGGTACCCAGGCAAACGTCTGGAGTGAATACATGCCCACGAGCGATCAGGTCGAATACATGGTCTATCCGCGTGCGATTGCGTTGTCAGAAGTAGCATGGTCATCCAAGGAGAGCAAGAACTACGATGACTTTATTAAACGATTAAACGGAAACAGAAAACTGCTGGATAGCTGGAAGGTCAATTATGCGAAGCATGTTTTCGCGAAGGAGTAGCCAAAAGCAAAAGCTGGATTGTGAATTTCTTTTTATCGTTCTCTGCGGTGTCTCTCCAGGGGAGTAATTAACTGGCGTTCGTTTATCAGGGCTAAAGCCCTTATTAATAACCCTGCATCTAACCCCGGCCTTAAGGCCGGGGTTATTGGTGAACGATCTCAGATGGGCTTCAGCCCTGAACTTACATGAACGGTGATTATCATAAAAACATAGGCCCTGCTTATCGGGATACTTCGTGGCAAAACCGGAAGCCCTGGGGAAATAACCAGGTTCACCATAGTGACTTCACTTGAAAATCATTTTACGGACGATCAAGTCGCCCGAGCTTGATGTAATGCGAAGCACATATATGCCGCTGGCAAGTTCTTGTCTTGAAAAATGAATGACCTTCTCCCCTGACGTGCTAAACTCCATGCATTGTCTCCCGTTGACATCCAGCAATTCGATCAGCCAGCTGTCGGTTTTTTGCGCACTTGAAAAGTCTATAAACCATTCGTTTGAAGCCGGATTCGGATAAATGGAAATACCTGCATCCTTAACCATATCAATCGCCACGATCTTCGAAAATGTTGTGCGACCATTGAAATCTACCTGCTTTAAGCGATAATAATTCTTGCCGTTAACGGCGTGGTCGTGAAGCTTGCTGTAGTGCCGGGGCGTAGTACTGTTTCCGGCACCTATTACGATCGCAATCTCAGCAAATTCATAGCCGTCAACGGAATGCTGCACGCTAAAGAAATCATTGTTTACTTCAGTTAATGTTGTCCAGTTCAGTTTTACGCTTCCGTTATCGGTCATGGTTGCGGAAAAGTCGAGCAATTCGATTGGCAAGGTGTCATCTACCTGGAAAAGTTGCGGTTCATAGAATGACCACTTTCCAAGCACATCTTTTGTTCGAACAAATAGATAGTGGTCTCCATTCGGCAATGCACCGAGTGTAATCGCCGTGTTCAGCGTCAATAATGGTGAAGGGGCGCCAACAGCAAGGGGCGTTCCATTTCCAAAGCCGGGATCCGTGTCGATAAAATATTCTGCTTCGACAATCCTTGCCTGAATATAGAAAGCGACCGGTTCAGACATCGACCATTTATTGTTTTGATGACGTGTACGCACAAAAAGAAAATGATCTCCATCGGGCATCGAAGCGGTGGGGATGGTGGCGCTGATAGTAAGTTGGTCGGGCGCAATACTCAGGGGCGTTCCGTTTCCGATACCGGGGTCGTCATCAACAAAATACTCGGCGGCCGTGATGGCCTCTATGATAATAAAGTCACGCTGGTCGTATAATGACCAGATGCCATCGGAAGTGCGCGTGCGGACGAATAGAATATGATAACCTGGCGTAAGTCCTGTGGTGCTGATGCTCTCCGTGAACGTGATGGGGTCGGCAGGTGTGGCGATGGTGAGCGGTATTCCATTGCCGACACCCGGATCGGTATCCATAAAATATTCTGCCTGCGAGATGGTTTGGGCGCAGGTTACCGTAAAGTGGAAGACAAAAAAAGCAATCCCTGCGATCTTGGATGCAAGACCGGGTAAACAGGCTAATCGATTTGGGCAGCTGAATTTCATCTCTTCAAAGAGGATTACAAATCAATGCGCCCGCTTGGAAGTAATTGAAATATTGAGCGTGCCTCCCGGTGGCACTATTGTTGGAGAGGTAATGGTGAAGGCCGTGATTTCCGCGATCGATGGCTCCCCGGTCATACTAAAGAGAAAGCCGATACCGCCCCAAACGCCGCGGTCGGTGCCATCGGTTGCGGTATTATGGCCGGGTGATGTTGGGTTCAAGCTAAAGTCATAGTTGTAATTGAACAATGCAGGAGGGCCGGGGTAATTTACAAACTGAGGATCGACATTTTCCAGGTTGTTCAATCCGGGGAAGAAGGTGTTATCAAAACATTGGTAGCTGATATTATTGTTCATCGAACTGTTTGCCAACAGGGGCGGGCTGCCGTAGGGGCTGCTGCCGTAAAAGATGTTATTATTAACCGTCACATAATTCAAATTAAAAAAAGTGTAAAACGTGTTATCACAAAGGAAAACATTGTTGAGAATATAGGTTCTTTCGATTGCGCTGTTGTTAATGCCGGCAATTTTTGAATAACTGGTCGCAAAAATATTATTCTGAATGATGGTGTTGGGTGCATTTCTGAAATTGAAATGAATACAAAAATTGGTGGTTTGCTCAAAGATATTCCCCTCAATCAACCAATTGATAGGATCACCCAGGCTCATGGAATTGTCAGCGGGTGTTCCCAATACCCTGCATTTCTTTACTTGACAATTGCGGCGGAAACTCCCCAAAAAATTGAAAGTCAGTCCGATCAGCTGAACGTTATCGGAAATTATATTGATATTAAGAAAAGATGCCACCAGGGGTGATTGTTTGTTGGGGTTGTGGCCGGTGCCAATAATGACCAGTGGTCGATCTACAAAGATGTCGCCGTAGTTGATATTGGAGCCATGCACATAAATGGTATCACCCGGGGCTGAAAAAGCTTGCGCATTAAAGAAGTCCGTGTATTGACCGGGGCTGTAGGGCATGTTGCAAAGGGTGCGCACAGTTCCAAACGAGCAATAAAAGGAACCAAATAGGACGGCGGTGAAATAGCTTACCTTCTTCATAGGAATCGTGTTTAGAGGTTCTCAAATTCAAATATGAAGTTAACGAATCAGACTGACAGACTCAATGGGCGATAAAATGCAAAGCCCGGCATTGCCGGGCCTAGCGCAACTATAGAAAAATGACAATTGTTATGCTGAACCATTTGATTTGATGAAGCTATGGCTTTGTGCTATAAGACGTAATCACTGATTTCAGGGATCACTCAGGAGAGAAACCTTCAAAGAAACGGATGGAGACCGATTGCATTTTTATAGTCTTTGCCTTCCTTGTATCTTGCACAATTGGAAGGATTCAGAAAAAAATGAAAGCCATGGCGTTTGAATTATGGTGCCGCGTCCGGTTTTCAGGTGCCTTGATTTTAGCCCTTTTTTCTGTCCTGGACGTATTTTCACAAACGAATACCGACAGTCTGTTACAAGCCCTGAACAAGGCCATTGAAAAGAAAGACGTTTACGTGCAGGCGAAATTGGCACGAATTCATGCGTTGGGTACACAACTTCGCAGCCTTCGCGATCCATCCCCCCTGGGGCGTTTCGATCTTTACAATAAGCTATATCATGAATACAAGGTATTTATATATGATTCGGCTTTTCATTACGCACAAAAGCTTTCTCGGATAGCCTACCAGTTTCACGATCCATCCAGGATCAGCTACGGAAAAGTAAAAACGGGCTTTATCCTTGTTTCCGCGGGCATGTTCAAGGAAACATTTGACACGCTCAAAACCGTCGAGGTGCGTTCCCTGCCGGATAGTTCGAAAATCGATTATTATTCCGTGATGGCGCGGACGTATTTTGATTTGGGAAATTACGATAATGATCCTTACTATAACCCCATCTACATCACCCGGGGCAGCCTGTATCTTGACTCAGCCCTCCGACTCTGCCAGCCCGGTTCTTATAATTATTTGTACCTCAGCAATTACAAGAACCTGATGACCGGTAATACCAACGAGGCGCTCAAAGAAGTACACCTATTGCTCACGACGCTAAAAATCACGGACCACCAGCGTGCGGTAAACAGTCACCATTTGGGCACTCTTTACCTGGCCAAAGGCCAAACCGATCAAGCGTTGGAAGCCTATGTAACGGCCGCGATTGCCGATATACACTCCGCAACAAAAGAAAATGCAGCGATGAACAGCGCGGCCGATATCGTTTACAAAAAGGGAGACATCAAAAACGCCTATGAACTCATTAAGCAAGCCATGGAAGACGCTCTTTTCTACGGGGCCAAACAACGCAAAATCCAAATCGGGTCCATCCTGCCCATCATTGCAGCGGACAAACTAACGAACGTAGAAAGCCAACGGCGTTTGTGGCTCATCTATTCCAGCGCACTCACCGTGCTCGCGTTCTTGGTACTGGTATTTGCTTTTATTATCGTCCGGCAGGTGAAAAAACTGAAGAACGCCGAATTGTTAATCAAGGCTACCAATCACAGCCTTCAGGAGACCAACCACATGCTTCGGGAGGCGGACAAGATCAAAGAAGAATACATTGGATATTATTTCAATATCAACTCAGATTACATTGACAAGATCGAAGAAGTAAAAAAAGCGATCGACCAAAAACTGATGACGAAGAAATTTGACGAGATCAGATTCATCGTCGATAACATTAACCTGAAGCGGGAACGGGAAGACTTATTTGTAAGCTTTGACAAGGTCTTCCTGAAACTCTTTCCGGACTTTGTCACTATCTTCAACTCCTATTTCAAGGAGGAAGACCGGATCATTCTAAAAGACAACCAATTACTGAATACGGAACTGAGAATCTTCGCGCTCATCCGCATGGGCATCGGGGATACTGAAAAAATTGCGAGGATCCTGAACTATTCGGTGAACACAATCTATACCTATAAGACCAAGATCAAGAGCAAGTCTTTGGTGCCGAATGAAGAATTCGAGAAAAAAATCATGGAAATCATGACCGTTTAGCAGGCCGGCGGCCTCATATTTTATTCATATTTTTCTTTCCCCGAATCACTCGCAACAATCTGTAAACCAAGTAGTTGTTCAGTCAAGGGGCTTAATATTTCTATATTTTGAATGGATAAATTGACCCTGACCGGTCTCGGTCATTCCTTTGTTCCATCCATCATGGTATTGGTAAAACACACATCCTATGGTAAAACCAGAAGTAGAGCGACACATTAGGTTCATCGGCGACCACAAAAATGATTCCCTGCTTATTGGAAACTATGGAGACGCAAAAATCACGGCCATCGGAAATTTTTGCATTTCCGGGCTGATTTTTTGCCCCAAGAGCACGGTTGAATTTGAAATTGCGGGCGAGGGTACGGCCCGCTTTAATGGCAGCTGCAAGAAATTGATCATTCAGCGCGTAGAAGGAGCCTGCAGGCTGGATCTTACCAACCTTGTCTGCCAGACAGTGAGATGCAATGAAATCAAGGGAAAATCTGTGATCCTTCTGGGGAGCAATATCCGGTCGATCGAAATTATCAGCGTCGAGGAAGGCGCCACCATTCGTTATGAAGGTATGCCGCTGATTATCAATCACGCCCTGAGCACGAATTCAAGCATGGAATTGCAGCGAATGCTCGCCTGAAGTTGAGTCCATCAACTTCAAATTACCGGAAATTTCCAGGGCAACCGATAGTTGGGTGTGACTAAGGCGTTTGCCGATTTGTCATTCACAAAGGATCTGGCAGCCTCGTCCCACCACAATTTGCTGCTGGTTCGGTAGGCAACGTTTCCCATATGAGCTAGCACGGCTGAGTTCCGTCCAAACTCGATATCGCAAATGGGACGCTGACGGGTCTTCAGGCATTCAACAAAATTCCTTACGTGCTTCTCGTGATCTTTGTGATCAGCAGGTTGAAGAGGAATGGCTTCAATTTTTGGTTTTTCGTTTTCCATTTCCGGCATCAGTTCCCAGCCATCGCGGTTTACTACCAGGGTCGCATTGTTTCCGATAAACGCCACGCCGTAATTCCTTCCATACAAACCCTTTGTGATCCCACCGACATGGTCCCACTCAAGCAGGAAGTTGCCAAAGTCGTAAGTGACCGATTGTGTATCGGCAGTCTCGATCGCATTGTTTGGATACGCATAAATTCCGCCCGCTGACGAAATGGATTTCGGTGCGCTCACGTCCATAGCGAGGAGTGGAATGTCGAGCAGATGAACGCCCCAGTCGGTAAGCAAGCCTCCCCCCTGGTCCCAAAAAAAGCGCCAGCTTCCATGAAAGCGGTTTGGATTGAACGGCCTTTTTGCAGCCGGGCCAAGCCAGAAATCGTAGTCAACTCCTGAAGGCACCGGTGCATCGGGTGCTTTTGGTCGTGCCTTTCCATACTCAAAGTATCCCCACGCTTTTACCTTCCGGATCATACCCAGTTTTCCCGACTTCACCAGGGCTACCACGTCCTGCCAATGTTGGCCACTGCGCTGTTGTTGCCCCACTTGCACGACGCGATTGTATTTTCTCGCAGCCTTGAGCATGATCTCGCACTCGGCGATGGAATTGGCCAGTGGTTTTTCAACATACACATCTTTGCCCGCCTCGCAGGCGTCGACAGTCATCAGGCAATGCCAATGATCCGGTGTTGCAATGATCACTGCCTGAATGCTTTTGTCTGCGAGCACGTCCCGGTAGTCTTTGTATAATTTGGGAGCTTTGCCTGTGATTTTGGTTAGCTCCGCCGCTCTCTTATTCAGCACGTTTTCATCGACATCACATAACGCCGTAAATTCCACTTCAGGAATCTTCAAGTGGTCCTGGAGGTTGTACCAGCCCATGCCATTACAGCCGATCAGGGCAACGGCGATTTTATCGTTGGGCGAGGTTTCTGCTTTTAGATTTTGCAGCACGAGTGGTGACAAGGCGGCGCCGGCGACAAGTGAGCTTGAATTTTTTATAAAATTTCTACGACTAGTCATAATTCATATGTTTTTTGATGATGCTTTAATTGCCTTTATTTTCGTAGGATGACTTAGTTTATAATCGCGTTTGCGATCGCTGGTGCGGTAGCGGCTATCGACGTGACCCTTTGTATATTCTTTCACACTTGCATCAAATTCTACCTGCATGCCTTCTTTGACACCCGCTGTTTCAAATCCCTTTGTAAAGCTGAACCACATATGATCGGCAACGATCTTGTTTGTTTCCAGATCGATTATATCCTTTAATAGGATGGTATCTTCTGCATATCCGTGATAGTTTGATTTTTTTCCTATCCGGCCGAAGGTGGCGCTGAATCTCTTTCGTTGTCCTTTTTCTTTAGCCAACTCTTTTCTCATCCTCGTCAAAATAAAGTTTCCGGTCTATTATTTGTTCTTGAGTGAAGATACGAAATCATCCTACCAAGACTGGATGTCCTCAGAAAAACTAGGTTTGGTCACCCTAAAAATTCTGGAAGGTATAAGATGATCATCACTCCATTTCCTTGTGTCCATTGTGGTTCTTTGTCCTTTGTGACCAAAAATTCCCAGGTCACGAAGATCACTAAGAACCACAATGGACACAAAG
>JBGPGZ010000165.1:0-8495 GCA_041484175.1 Cyclobacteriaceae bacterium
CATCGCTTGATTTTCAGGGTGTGGATTATCAGGACCGCGATGTAGGACCTTATACCGTCACGGCTACGGATGTAATTACCGGTTGTGTTTCTCCCCCCGCCACGGCCGAGGTGAAAGATAAGAGAGTGATTCCGGAATTTACATTCGAGACTACTCCATCTTATTGTGCGGATACCGGGAAACCCCAGGGAGCAGGATCGATATTATTGCTCTTATCCACCCCCAATATCGTGCTGGATGACATCAAATGGTTTGATGCCGCCTCGAACGCGCAGATCGGCATTGGACCCCAGGTGTTTGGCCTTTTCCCCGGATTTTACAGGGCAGAAGCCACCACCGTAGAAGGCTGCAAAAATCAGGGAACGGCGGAGGTCGTTACGGAAATCAGCCCTTATAATGGCGTGTCGGTAAATGGAGACAATCAGAACGATTCTTTCATTATTGACTGCATCACGAACTTTCCTAACAATAATGTGAAGATATTCAACCGCGTAGGGATCCTGATCTACGAGGCAAATGGCTATGATAATCTTCAAACTGCTTTCCGCGGGGTTGGAGAAAAAGGGATTTACCAAGGTGGCCGGGAAGTGCCGGATGGAACTTATTTTTATGTCATTGATAAAAGAGATGGATCTAAACCATTGGCTGGATACCTGGAATTGATCCGATAGTATGAGGAATTCTACCCTGGGAATTGTCTGGTTACTGCTATTGAGCAACACATCACTGGTGGCGCAGCAACGGCCTATCCAATCATTGTACATGTTTGATCCGCTCCTGATAAATCCTGCCTATGCAGGTAATCAGGTACAACTAAGCGCTACTGCAATTTATCGAAATCAATGGGTCAATCTGGATGGCGCACCCAAGACTTTTACGGCTACCGCCCACTCCGGCTTTAGAAAAAAAAGGGTGGGTGTAGGCTTCATCCTGTCGAATGACCAGATTGGCATTCACAATGACGTCGGATTTTACGGATGCTATTCGTATAAAATAAACCTGACAAGAAAGGGCACCTTGGCATTTGGTCTTCAGGGGGGATTTAATAACCTGCGATCGGATTACAATAAACTCATTCTGAAAAGTACCAGCGACCCCAATCTGGCCGGAGTCGATGCAAAGATAAATCCTAATTTTGGAGCCGGTCTTTACTTTCGGCAGGACAATTTTTATGCAGGCTTCTCCGTGCCGTACATCTTGGACAATAAAGTGGTTGGATTGGAAAACGTGGGGAGTGTGGCAAAGCAAAAACGTTACTATTATTTGATGGGTGGCTTTACAAAGAAGGTTTCAAACCGGGTGAAGATTGTTCCTTCCACCTTGATACGCATCCAGGACCAAGCCCCTATCAGTTTTGATTTGAATACGATCATCGTACTCTATGACGTCGTGGGCCTTGGTTGTTCATACCGGTTAGGTGATGCCGTGGTGACGCTATTCGAGCTCCAAATCAATGATAACTTTCATGTGGGCTATGCTTACGATATCACTACCTCACCGCTTAATCAGTTTTCCAACGGCACCCATGAAATCATGATTAACTATCGCGTGAAAATCAGCCGAATTCATAAGGGCCTTGAGTGCCCTACTTATTGGTAAAACCCGGTTGCTTGTCTTTCTTGTCCGGGCATCCCGACTAATCTGCTCAAAAAGATTCCCACTTTCCAGGATTCACAACAGGAACGAAGCCGTCTTCGCGAACCTATCTTACGGGTGTATGTTTGTACGTGTCTATGATATTTCTCACGGGCTGAGTTTTACTTCCTTGAGGAAATTGCTTGAGTTTATGCATTCCGTAACCCGATGGGTTCTCTTGATGATAGCATTGGTTTCCTTCAATGGGATCAACAGCTACGCCCAAACATCCAGCGTCTCGAGCGGTAACTGGACTGATCCGACTATTTAGTCGACTGGAGCGGTTCCAGGGGTGCTACGACGGTCGATGTAATAAACCCGATTACCCAGGATCAGAATATTACGGTTACTACCGGAACTTATTCATTTCTTCAAAATGTCACGGACCTCCCCGGCGGAACTGCGTTCACACTTACTGCGAAACTATCGGCGGGTCGAATCCGGTAACCTTCAATAATCTGACGATAAATAATTCCTCAGCCAGGTAATCCAGACAGCGACTTTTCAGTAATGCCAAAGTACAAAAGAATGGGGTTAGCCTCGTACCCAACGTCCACACGCAACCTCCATTTGGAATCACAGATAGGGCATATCGAGATGAGCACAGAATTCCCGTTCCCTGCGCGTTGTGTTAAACACAACAAAATCAATTTTACCCCGATAGGGTGTATAAGCAAAAAAAGGATCCTTGCGTTTTCCATTAAAATAAACTGAGCCTTCAGCGCCATAGCCAAATGCCGTTAATCGGATCAGAACTCGCGTCCGGCGCACCGGTAATGTAAATGCCCTCTTTTTTATTTTTCAAGTCTTCATAGGACAATTGCTTTTCATCGGCAATCACAAAAGGTAATTCCGTACTGTTCTGTTTTTGTTGGCCCTGGGTTTTAAGCGGTTTGGATGTAGAAAACAAAGAAAATAGAAGACACCCAATGGAATGAAATAAGCCGATTCTTAATAATTCGAACAAAATCAAAAGCCTTCATAAGTTAAGCCAGTAAATCAGTTTTAAAACAAGACCCCGGCTCTTGACCCTAAATACATCGCTGTAATTATCTGTATACACAATATAAAAATCGGATACGGGCCGGAAGCGCCATTGGAACCTGATATTGGTATTGATATTATTGATCTGGTTGTTGTATTGAAAAACAGCTTTCAAGAATACTTTTCTTGTAAACGCCCAATCTATACTTGGTCCTAAGAGTACGAGCGTTGTACTTGTATAGGGTTTAGGCAAGTGTATGTCGGTAATTGTGTAGGTTAATCCGATGTTGCCATGGGGTTGAATCCGGTATGTTATTGCACCAGTTGAAGATTTAATGTGCCCATTAAAATATTGTCCCAGTCGTAATGAGGCATTAAAATTGAACGTCTTTCTCAAGTTAGACTGATAAGCTGCCCGGAAGCCTGTATAGGTGTAATGCGTACTGTCTTTTAATTGCACGCCTCCCTTGTTCGTTGGGTCAAAATCCTGGAACAAGTATGTATAGTCGTATCGGTAAAAAAGGGTGAGTGTGGCTGAACTCTGAAAATTAAAGATCCATCCATAGTCCATATCAGCATCCAGAAGCCGGCCATCTGTTTTACGCCAAAAAGCATCTCCTCCGGCATAAGGACCGTGTTGATTTATTATTTTCTTTCTTTTTGGGTAAAACCACAATCCCACATTAGGCTCCCACCGCCAGTAGTTTTGCCTAGGGACATAACCCGTTTCAGCATTGTAATGCTGGCCTACATACTCGTGGTTATTCTCAAAATAGAAGTACTTGGCGTTGTACTGGAGGTAGGAAGCGTGAGCGTAGGAATCACCTAAATTGTCGGGTGAAATTGACTTGTGAAAGAAGAACTTTCCTTCCCATTTATTATTTCTGGAAGCAAGGTTATAGTCTAAACCAATGATCCGATTGTATTTTTTTGCATCTAATGTAAAATCATGGAGCGAATCGGTTAGGTCTTGTTTGTTTATAAAAATGGCCGCGATGTTCGAGCGCCCAAATAGCTGGCGCTGGATGGCAGCCACCGCGTAATTGGTGCTTTCAAGGCGAAGGCTTTTGTCTCTTGCAGTCTGCGTGTTCATCAAACCGACTCTCCACTTCTCATTTATTCTGCCGCTCAATCGGGCCCCATATAAAATAGGATTTTGTTTGAACTGGCCGGTGAAGGGGTCTACCCCGACTCCAATCCTGCGTGAAAAAAAAGGCCTGATGGATGAGAAACCGAAGCGGGCAAACAGGTCGCTATTCTCAATAAAGAACTGCCTCCGTTCCGGAAAATATAATTCAAATCGGCTCAAATTGGTTATTTGCCTGTCAACTTCTACTTGCGAGAAATCCGGATTGACCGTCAGGTCAAGATTGAGTGATGAACTAACTGCTACTTTGGCATCCAGTCCCGCATTGATTGTATTCTCCGTATTGCTATTATCAAGATAATCTTTATTTTTTCCAATGATTGCGTAGGGAATCAATGAAACGCTGTTGCCGTTCCGCAGTATTGGAGTTTCAAACCGGATAACCCCGCTAAAAGCCAGACTTTGCAGAGGGTAAATCCTGCCAATATGGGACCAAGCTGATTTTTCATTTCTCTTTAACTCGGTGCGCGTGAAATTAATGTTCCATTCTGTTGATCCGCTTTTGAAACGAAGGGTTTTCAACGGGATGGCCATCTCTACGATCCAACGATCCCCGAAACGCTTTGTCTCAGAATACCAACGGTTGTCCCAGCCCCAGTCCGTATCCGATCCAAAGGAAATAAGACCTTCTCGTTGTACACCAAAAGGGTTTACACCAAAGGCAAAACCATTTAGTTTGTCCTGAAATGGATCAATAATTACTTCAATAAGATCCGATGGCGTTATGAAGTCCCTGCGAAGGGAAGAAATGACAAATTGGTTTTGGGGTAATTCATCAAAGCACTCGGCCGCGATGTAAATAAAATCCTGGTCATAATTAACCCTGACCACCGTCTTGGTAAATGCATGGGCAGTATCGTATGGAAAGTTTTGCCAGAAGTTATGAGCTACTGCAGCCTCTTTCCATACAGCTTCATTTAATTCTCCGTCAACGACAATTGGAGTTAGCGTGGGCTTGGCAGCCAAAAAGCGGCTTTCCTTTTGCACCGGTCTTTGGGCAAACGAAAAAGATCCTGCAAAAAGAAGAAGGATAAAACCGGGTAAGGATTTCTTCAAGCCCAATTCAATTCGTCAAAAGTAATTCCATTGTTTATCAATTAAGCAGGAAAACTTAAATCAGCCTGACGAAAACCCAAATTGGCCACGAACATTATCCCACTTGATGATCGGAAAAGGGTTGTCTATAAATTCCGTTTTACTTTCCCTCTTTAAGTCCGCAAATTGTCACCTCAATATCAGGAAGAACCGCGCTTAAAAATGCAGAAGCCTTTTCTTCCGACTTATCGGTTTGGTCTAAGGCTGCTCTTAATCCACGAGCAAGTTTTTCTGCGGGACCAACTCCCCAATAGTGAAGAAAGAATATGCGGGGCTCTTCATGCACCATGTGGTTATGGACTGCAACTACCTCTATTCCATTTTCAATCAAAACTTTGATAACCGATGAAACTTCATTTTCAAGCATAGCGAAATCACCTGCCACCGCTGCTCTTTCAGCAGTACCCTGCCATGCGGCCCAGGTGTTAAATCCTAAGAAAGTGCTTACCATAGCATTGTGGTCTTTAAGCTTTACATCAGGTCTTCCTATGGTGTGTTTATAAACTCCTCTTGACATTTCACCTTTACTACCGAGAATGTTGTCAAGGGTTCGAGTATCCAACGTGTTTTGTACAGAATCTTTCTTTCCGTCACCAGGATTCATGCCTCTTACTTCTTTCACTTTTTCAAAAACAGCTTTTACAGCAGCGGCAAGCTTCTCTTCAGAACCCATTCCCCCTATATGCATATACATTACATGAGGAGTGTCTCTTAAAAAATGATTATGAATTGCTGTAACCGTTAAACCTTGGCGTATCACTTCTTCCTGAACATGTTTCAGCTCAGTTTCGGTAACAATGATATCACCCATAACCATGGCGCCATCAGGAGCGGAAGTAAAAGCAGCCCAGCTTGCTAAGCCCATCGGTGGAATGATCCTAAAGCTATCTACGACTACATTTAAATCGTTTTGGGCAACGGTTACTTTATACTCACCTTCCTTTGTCGTTCCTTTCATACCAAGGGCCTGCTCTATTTTTGAAATGTCAAGCGAGGCTAATTTCTTCTCCGTTGCATTTTTATTACCCCCATCATTGCAACCACTTATCAGTAAGAGGAAAAGAAGGAAGCACATAACTGTTTTAAGGTTTTTCATAATTATCTTTTATTATAGCTGGTCTATCGAAGGCAATATAAGGACAATTCAATTGATAGCTGAAGCTAATAGTTCAACGATGCTGCAAGCCTATTACGCGCTAAAACTAAGAACTCATATTCATAAAAATGCAACCTTTGGATTATCGGGAACTGTCTCAATTAGCCGCGCTCGGTTAAATAAATTCCCTCACAAATTCAGCCAGTAGGTAAGCTTCAATACGAGCATCCTCAGCTTCGGCTGGCCGACGTAGAAGACTTGGTCGTGGGATGAAGTCTCTGCAAAATAGTTGTCGGTGTAGACCAGAAATAGATCGGAGACGGGTTTGAAACGCCACTGGAGCCGGGAATTGATATTCATGTTCTTGATTTGGTTATTGTACTGGAAATAAGTAGTCCAGAACAAGCTGCGCGAAAAGGTGAGATCAAATTTTGGCCCCAGGAGCACCAGGTCCGCTCTGTTGTAAGGCTTCGGCAACCGTATTCGGTTATAGGTGAAATCCATCGAAATTACAGCGTGCGGCTGCAAGCGGTAGCTGACCGACCCGTCGATGTTCTGCCGCTCACCATTGTAATATTGCCCGATCCTTGACGAAAAACTAAAAGCGAATTTTTTCCGGGCATTGGATTGGTAATTAACGATTGCTGATTTCCAATGATACGATGATCGTGCCGGAAGATTCACTGCTTTGGAAGCTTCGGCGGGAAAGGTGGGGTCGAAAGCAAAAAATGCCTGGCCAAAATCCTCGCGGATACGAATATAAAACTGGGCTGAATTTTGAAAGGTGATCAGGTACCAAAGGTTGGCATCCCAGTCGGTAAGACCGTATAGATCGTTCCAAACTATATCAATGTCAGTACCGGGACCGTGACTGTTAATGATTTGTGATTGAGGATAAAAGCTGTAATACATTTCAGGCGCTGCGCGTTTGAACCGGGTGCGCGGTGCATACCCGACCTCCGGGCTGTAGTTGGCACCGATATCCTGTCCGAGGAAATCAACTACCAGGTTAGGAACTTGGTAGACGAGCTTCACGGAGGCAGAATAGGTACTGTCTTTTTTCAGTTGGTCAAAAGAGCGATGGTAAAAAGCTTTTCCGGTCCATCGGTTGTCACGGGAGGCAAGGTTGTAATCAATCCCAATAAGGCGGTTGTACGCCGTATCATTCAACGCCTGCTTATTGACAACAATGAGCCCGAGATTTGAACGGGAAAATAGCTTGCGCTGCACAGCCGCCACGGCATAGTTGATCGAAGGCAGGCTGATTGACTTATCTTCCGCTGCCTGCATGGTCATCAGTCCAATCCGCCAGTTATTAGTGATCTTGCCGCTCAGGCGCATGCCCCCGTAAATCCTGTTTTGAATATTCTGACCGGTGGAAGGATCACGTGTCACCCCAATTCGTCTGGAAAAGAAAGGCCTCATGTTGTAGTACCCGAAGTTGGCGAACAGGTCGCCGTTCTCCAGAAAGAACTGTCTCTTCTCAGGATAAAAGATTTCAAAGCGATTCAGGTTGGTAACTTGCTGATCGACTTCAACCTGCGAAAAATCCGGATTGACGGTAAGGTCCAGGTTAAGTGCCGGGCCGGCTGCGATCTTTGCATCGCCGCCAAAGTCCAGCTGATGCTCTGCCGGCGTACCGCTTTCAAAATCCTGCAGTGACTTGCCGGCTCCATACGGGATTATTGAAATGTTCCCGCCGGGCTTAGACAAGGGTTCATCCCAATGAAGCTCACGAAGCGTGGCCAGATTCAAGATCGGATAAACACGGGAAATGGGCGCCCAGCTTGATCGTTCGGTATATTTACTGTCGGTTCGGTAAAAGTTAATATTCCAGAATTTCAAGCCATGCTTGTATCGGATGGTTTTGAATGGAATCGCCAGTTCACACACCCAACGATCCGGCAGTATCTTTGTTTCGGAGTACCATTTATTGTCCCAGTCCAAGGAGAGGTCATCAAGATTCTGGCCTCCATTTGCAATCAGGCCTTCACGTTGAACCCCGTACGGTGTAATACCGAATTGGAAGGCATTCGTCTTATCCTGGTAAGTATCCATGATGACATTGAATACATCAATAAATCCCCCGCTGTAATCACGACGCAGTGAGGTCGTAATGTATTTTCTAGGGCCGAGGTTATGCATGATGGCATAGACGTAGATGAACCGTTCATCATAGGTCATCCGCACCTCGGTCTGGGCTTTCGCATAAGAAGAATCGAAGGGAAAATATTGTTTGAACTGTCCTGCAGCTTCTGCAGCGGTCCAGTCAGGCTCATTCATTTCGCCATCGACCAAAATTTTTCCCTTCGCTTTCTTAATGTAAAGGCCAGGCATCTGTCCAGAGGCCTGGATTGCGATGAGTACAATAAAAATTGAGATGACTTTCACTAGCTTAAGTCCAGGGAACTTGTATCGACACTCGATCTCCATTTTGGGTCAATGATGATAGGCGCGGGAAGGTAAATTTATTTTAATGTCTTGATTTTCAGATCATCAAACAAAGAAACAGCATCCGCCTTTGACCAGAATCCTACC